>BTTC01000100.1:0-6630 GCA_036244935.1 bacterium
TATTATGGGAAATGACTTAACCTCCCCCGATGCGTTTAACAACCCGTCAGGTCAGCCAATAAAAAAACCTCTTGCTCCACTCATAATACACCATCTTGGCGCTGTGGCGGTCTTTCCACCATTCTGTGAGTTTTACGCGGGAATCCATTGAAGGACGGACATAAAATACCATTCCGTTTTCTTCCGCCAGCGGTTCGTAAACGCTTCCGGCTCTTTGGGTGTGAAACGGCGAGGTAACCAGAATAAAAGATCGAACGCCGTTTTCCTTCATCAATCGTATATTGACCAGCGCCTCGCCCCTGGTGCTTTCCTCGGTAAGTTTTTCATCGGAGTATATTGCCGCCTCCAGCGGTACGCCGGATTCTTTCAGCTGCCGTAATAAAAACTCCGCATACGTTATTTTCCAGTATATCGGGCCGCCCCAGAAAACGATCTTTCCTCCATAGCCGTTCTTGTAAAGATCTATGCCGGTCATCATCCGTTCACCCCTGTTATCGCCGGCCAGCACCACGATTACGTCGCTCGGCTCGATCACGTCCTCGCGTACCAGCATGTACGCCATTCGGTTCAAAACGTCATCGTAAAAAACAAATGTGAAAGTACACGCCGCAAAAAACAGTATGCCGAAAATCGCTAACCGTTTTTTCTTTGATGATTCCATTTTATTACGGTTGACTTTGAATGCCGGGTTGCATGGTCTGCTTGAAGACTATTCCTCTTCTTCCGCGTCCCGCTCCGGCTCACGCTTGTTTATCACCACGCGGGAGGCGCGCACCACTCTGTCGTACAGCATATAGCCGACCAGATGTTCCTCAACGATTACGTCGTCATCCGTATCGTCGTCGTAACGGACGGAAACCGCTTCGTGCCGCGAGGGATCGAATTTCCTGCCAACTGCCTTGATGGGTTCGAGATGGTGGGTTTTTAATGTTTTTTTCATTCCGTCAAGGGCCATGTTTACGCCCGCCAGCAGTTGATCGTCATTGACCCCATATTTGAGCGCGAGTTCGAGGTTATCAATTACCGTCAGCAGTTCGCGTATTAATGGAAGCGAAGCATATTTAACTTCTTCGCGTTTTTGTTTTTCTATCCGTTTCCTTGCATTTTCAAAATCGGCGCGCTGCATGAGAAGCCTGTTTTCGAGCTCCTCTATTTCGTTCATGGGTTTTACGATCTTTTCTTTTTCCCGCTCTTTCTCCTCTTCATGTTCCTCCGGCGCGCGGCCTTGTTTATCATCGCAGCGTCCCGCGTCTTCTACGGGCTCGGGTTTTTTTTCCGTTTCAGTTGTTTCCTTCATGCGCTTTAGTCTAGCAGGTTGCTGAAAAACATGCCCAAATCCAGCGGCGCAACGCGTAAATACCGCTTTTTGTCACCCTGAGCTTGTCGAAGGGCTGAGCTTGAAGTGGCAGATGTTGCGACCATACGAAAAATTTGCGATGATGATCGAGCGGCGCGGGACGGCATCGCGGCATACAGCAAATCGGAAAACAAGTCATACACCGACAAACGACGGCCACCACTATGAACTTTAAATTAGATATAAGCAAGTTAAAAGGCGATGGAGTCGGTGCAGTACTGGCGCGTGGCGCCGGCGGCGCTTTTGTTGCCAAAGTGCTGGCGGCCGGCCTTGCTTTTGGAGCGCAGGTGGCTCTTGCCCGTATAATGGGCGCGGAAAGCTTCGGCGTTTATATTTACGTCATCTCCTGGATTACCATACTGACCATTTTAGGCAAGGTGGGGCTTGACGCATCCGCTCTACGCTTCGTCTCTTCGTATGTCGCTCATGAGGAATGGTCCCTTTTGCGCGGTTTTTTCCATCGAAGCAGACAAATCTTTACAATTGCGTCTATTTTCATAGCGGCTATTGTGGCGAGCGTCGTTCTGGTTTTTCAGTCAAAGCTCAGCGATGAACTTGTGTTTACTTTTTTGGCGGGGTGCCTGCTTTTGCCTGTACTGGTCTCCCTGCAAGTTCATGCCGCTTTTCTTCAGGGGTTCAAAAAAATTGTTCAGTCACAGGCTCCTCAATTTGTTGTCAGACCCCTTCTGATAGTGGGCGGCATTTTTTTCATGTTCATAATGGCCGAGCAAGCCATAAGTTCTTACATGGCAATGTTTATTGACATGTTGGCGACTCTTTGCGCTTTGCTTATCACATATTTTTATTTTGCGGTAAGCCTGGCAGACAAAACCCCAAAGATCCAAAAAGTCCAAAAAACCTACCATACGAATAAATGGCTTCAGGTTTCAATGCCGCTTCTGCTCTTGTCCTGCTTTACTATCTTGCTTAGCCAAACAGATATCGTGATGTTGGGAATGATAAAGGGTACAACGGATTCCGGTATTTATGCGGCGGCGAGCAGGACCAGTCACTTAATATCTTTTGGGCTTATGGCCGTTAACGCTATCGCCGCTCCCATGATTTCCCAGCTTTACTCACAGGGGAGAATGGATGAGCTGCAGCGAATGGTGAAACTTGCCGCCATAGCCATAATGACGTTTTCCCTGCCGATAAGTTTTGCCATGATCGTCTGGGGAGAGCAGCTGCTAAGCCTGTTTGGGCAGTCGTTCACTGCAGGTTATCATTCATTGGTCATATTGATAGCAGGACAGCTTGTAAACTCCCTTGCAGGATCGGTTGGGTTACTGATGACAATGACAGGCCACCACAAGGAAGCCGCCTATGTATTTGGAATAAGCGCATTGCTGAACATAATCCTGAATGCGGTTTTGATACCCATGTATGGATTACTGGGCGCAGCATTTGCCACTGCCTTCACAACGTCTTTGTGGAATGTTATCTTGATAGTTTACGTACGCAAAAAAATAAACATCAACCCAACAATGCTGGCAGGCTGGTGAAAAGCAGTGCTATTCTGTAATCTTTTTTTTCCTCAGGTGTCATTACCCGTTCGAAAAGCATAATTACTTTTATCAATTTATCTGTTACAATCCCCACCTTGTTGACCTCATAATTTGGGATTAGTACAGAGTATGATTAAATTGAAACCTGAAGACAAGCCAATTGCGATTGCCTTGATCTCCCTGAGTATTTTGTTCCTTACGTTGGCGGTAGCCACATCGCTGACAAAACAGCCGTGGTGGGGCGAAGTCTGGGCGGCAGACCCGGCTATTGGTTTTCTCAATGAGGGGTATGAGGGCATATCGATAGTAGAAGTAATACAACCCGATATTCATCAAATACCTGAAGAGTCCCGCGCTTTGCATTTAAAAGAACTTAGCAGGCATACATACAGAAACCCCCCGCTTCACCACATCGTCAAGGCAGGCTGGTTCATGGCATTCGGTACCACTATGTTTTCAATGCGCGCCTTTTCGACTGCATGGGGGCTTGTGGCGCTGTTATCGTGGTTTGTAATAGTGAGCGCACTCTCGGAAAGCAGAAAAACCGCCCTTTTGGCCGTTGCGCTTATTTCCATCGATTACTTTTTCATCCATAGCGCCGCTGACGGGCGTGTTGACATGATGTCGGTCGCCCTCGGTTCGGCGGGGCTTGCCGCATACCTCACACTGCGCGAGCGGGATATTACAAAGGCGTTATTCATTAGCCACACTTTTGTTATGTTGAGCGGATTGACTCATCCCAACGGTCTCCTGCCGTTTGCCGCGTTAATGCTTTTTATATTTTATTTTGACCGTAAAGAAATAAAACCGAGGCACGTTTTCATATCCATTGCGCCGTACCTGATCGGAGCCCTGGGGTGGGGACTTTACATTTTCAAGTTCACCGAGTCATTCATCTACCAGTATACGATTTTAAAAAGCAGGCTCCCCGGTTCTTTCTTGGAAGCCTTTCAACAGGAGATATACCGGTATCTCGGTTCTTACGGGTTTGAACTTTCTTATGGCGCTAAAGGAACCGCTGCGATACTGGCAAAGATAAAACTCCTGATCCTTGCTGGCTATATCATTGGTGTTTTCGGATTGATATTAGTTCCCGGAATACGGCAAAACAAAAAGCAACTTTCATTATTTTATGTTGTTGTTATATATTTTATCCTGATGTCGCTATTCGTTGGCAACAGGCGCTATTATTATCTCGTTTATATTACACCCCTGTTTTCCGCCTGCCTTGCTATATTCATCGCATGGCTCTGGACGAATCGTTTGATGCCGAGGCGCGTGCTCGGCCTGTTTCTTTGCGGTTTTGTATTACTTCAATTGGGCGGCGATATTCGACGCATCATTCTGGACGAATATCACAAGGTATATTTACCGATGGCAATCAAAGTGGAACAAATATCCGACAAGGAAGATGTTATAATGAGCGCCAGTGAACTGGCTTACCGCATCGGTTTCGACAGGGTCATAGATGATTCAAGGCTCGGTTATTTCACAGGCAAGAGGCCGGATATCGTAGTTGTGGATGCCCGCTATAAAACTAATTATGAGAGATATAAACTGGAAGAACCCGAAACATACAAATTTGTAACAGATACCCTGAAAAACGAATTCGAACAGGTTTTCAAGAATTACAGATATGAGGTTTACCGGCGCTCCGATGGGGGAGGCAGGGAATAAAAATAATCCGCGTGTTAGCTTTTGACTGATTTTCAAACAGGTTCCCCCCTGATTTTGTATTTCCATTAAATGACAACGTTAAAACCCGATAAAAGGCTGTTTGCGCTAGCGCTGGTTTTGGTAGGTATCTTCTACCTGGCCCTGGCTGTTGGAACGTCACTGACAAAAAGACCGTGGTGTGATGAAGCCTGGACCGAAATCCCGACGCTTGGGCTAATCATAGACGGCTATGACGGAACTCCCTACATACAAACACCCGGAATCTACAAGGCGCGTATCATCGAACAGATGCCTTTTAACTCTATCTCAAGAATCGCCTGGTACACTGTCTTTGGTTGGAGCTTGTTTTCAACGCGCGCCTTTTCGATTTTATGGGGGTTGATTGCGCTGGCCGCGTGGTTTGTCATAGTAAACGTACTCTCGAAAAGCAGAAAGACCGCTCTTTTGGCTGTTGCGCTTATTTCCATCGACTATTATTTCATCTCAAGCGCAGCGGAGGGTAGGGCGGATATGATGTGCGCTTCCCTTGCTTTTTCCGGGTTTGCCGCCTATCTGGCGTTGCGGGAGCGAAATATATTTTTGGCGTTGTTTTTAAGTCACAGCCTTGTTGCTATGAGCGGTTTGACTCATCCTAACGGTATTCTGGCGCTTGCGGGGTTGATTTTTCTGAATGTTTTTTTCGACTATAACACGATAAGGTTTAAATATGTTTTAACGGCTTTAACTCCGTATATTATTGCCGCCGTTGGTTGCGGTCTTTATGTTGCCGCACATCCGGATTCTTTCAATTACAAAGGTTGGGAAACTATTATTTTCGGCAGGTCTTCCGGCTCGATATATAACGCTTTCAAATCGGAACTGATGACCAGATATATCATTCATGCTTACGGGTTTAGTCCGAATGCTCCCATGATGGCCAAATTCAAGATAATAATACCTATAAGCTATTTGATATGTCTTGTCGGGACGGTCTTGATTGGCGGAATGCGTCAAAAAAAGAGTTACCGCGCGTTATTAATTCTCACTGTAATATATTTTGCCGGCATGGCTTTGGTTATTGGAAACAAACTCCCGTATTTTCTGGTTCACATCGTTCCGCTATATACCGCCTGCCTCGCAATGTTTGTAACGTGGCTTTGGAATAACAGCTTAATGCCAAAATGGGCGCTTGGCGCAGCTCTTTGCGGTTTTGTATTACTTCAGTTAAGCGGAAGCGTTTATAGAATTAAATCGGACCCCTACCATAAAAGTTATCTACCTATGGCAACATTCCTGAAAGGAATATCCGATAAGGATGATTTTGTAATAGTAGGTACCGCCGAATTGGGATTCCATCTTGGTTTCAGGAATAATTTGATAGATGCCACCGGGCTTGGTTATGTAACGGGCATTAAGCCGGATATTATTGTTATAGACCCCAGGTACGAGAAAGCTTTCAGGGCATATGAGCTTGGCGGGCCCAGCGTGGGATTGCCGTGGGCGAAAAAAAGTCCGGAGGCTGATCGTTTCGTAACGGATTTGATGAACAATGAGTTCACAATGATCCGTGACGACGGTTTTTACAAAATTTATATACGTTCCAACGGAAAAATACCCGTTAGCCGGAAGCTGTTACAAACTGCCCCCTTATGACTTCGTAAAATGTTGTCAACCCTATTTAAAATCCTTGTGTAAAAACGGTATTTTAAGAATATCAACAAGCATCCTTGCGCTGTCCGATACTATGTTTACCTTGGAGCCATCTTTGTTTGTCCAGTTAACGGGAACTTCGGCAACGGACAAATCCAGCTTTTTTGCAAGGTAAAGTATCTCGACGTCAAAGGCGTAACCGTTGAGTTTTTGTCTTGAGAATATTTTTTTGATGATCTCTTTTTTGAACATTTTAAAACCGCACTGGCTGTCGGCGATACCCGGTATGGCGATGATGTTTACCAGCGCCGCGAAGATTCTGCCGATTATTTTTCTGTGCAGAGATGATACGACCACCGTTTCGCCGGGTACCTGTATGGACCGCGAACCGATTGCCGCCATGCAGCCCTCGTCGATTTTCGATATCAGTTTTGGGATTTCATCCAGGGGCGTGGCGCCGTC
>BTTC01000101.1:0-6627 GCA_036244935.1 bacterium
CAGTTTGCGATTAAGGACGGCGTTCCGTATGTACTGGAGGTCAATCCGCGGGCTTCGCGTACCATACCGTTCGTATCAAAATCCATCGGCGTGCCGCTGGCCAAACTTGCGGCTAGGGTGATGGCTGGCGAATCCCTTGAAAAACTGGGCTTCACCAGGCAAAAGAACCCGAAGCACATGGCGGTAAAGGAAGCGGTATTCCCATTTATAAAATTTCCGGGAGTCGATCTTCTGCTGGGGCCGGAAATGAAATCCACGGGCGAGGTGATGGGAATAGACCGCACATTCGGAAGTGCCTTCGCCCGCGCTACTATGGGTATCGGCGGCCGTTTACCCGCAAAAGGTACGGCGTTCATTTCGGTGGCCGACCGCGACAAGCCCGAAGCGGTGAAAATCGGCAAGGCGCTGGCGCAGCTTGGTTTTGAATTGGTGGCCACCAGCGGTACCGCCAGGGCGTTAAACGACGTTGGTATCAAAGTCGGCATCGTAAACAAAGTTCTTGAAGGCTCGCCGCATGTGGTCGATCTTCTTAAAAAAGGTGGAATAGACCTGGTAATAAACACCACCATGGGAAAGCAGGCCATAAAGGATTCGTACTCCATACGCCGAACCGCGCTTAACATGGGTATTCTTTACACCACGACGATTGCCGGAGCCTTGGCGCTTTTGGAGGCCATCAAATCGATACAAAGCGGGACTATGGAGGTTGTTTCCCTGCAGGAATACCATGAATAAAACTTTAACCGCTCTCACGCTTTCCACAGCGGTTTTCGTTTTTTTGGCCATCTACCCGTTGCCGACTTCATCTTACGCGGATGAATTCATCGGGGAAAAACTGGTATTCGAACAGTGGATGGACGTCAGCATGCAGGGCGACAAGGCAGGCTTTACCTACCGCAAGTTAACCCAAACGGTTTCGGGATATAAATACACCTCCCGGTCAGTTATAAAGCTCAAGGTTGCCGGTAATGCGCATGACGTCTCCATGAGCCAGACGTATTTCCTGGATGCGGATATGAAACCCATGCGGTTTTCATCTGTTACGAAAATGATGGGGCACAGGCAGCATTTCGAAGGCGAAATACGCGGCGGCAAACTTTACGTAACAATACGCTCCGCCGGAACCGTAAGCAAAAAAACGCTGCCTTTCGACAGCGAAACGCAGATGGCGGACGCCCTCGGTTTTATACTGGGCAGAAAAAAACTTGAAGAGGGGCAGGTTTACAAGTTCAAGGTTTTCATCGAGCCTCTTCTTACTACGGAAACCGTAGAAGTAATAATTGGAAAAAAAATGGAGATCGAAGTAAACGGCAAAAAGGAAAAGGTACGGCAGACAATAGCCAGTTTCAGCGGCTTAACGGTGATTTCCTACATAAGCGATGACGGTCGAATTATGAAAGAGACGTCGCCGCAGGGGTTTGTGAGTATAGCAGTTGACGAATCGCAGGCCGTAAGCTTCAACGATGGCGTGCTTGATTTTACAACTTTGCTTACATTCAGCCTTATACCGACGGATAAAAAAATCGAAGATCCTGAAGGTATACGAAAGCTGGAGCTAAGGGTTTCCGGCCTTACGAAAGAAAATCTCATCCCCGGCGACCAGCGGCAAGTTGTTACGAACATCAAAAAGGTCGCGCAAAACGGAAATGTATCATATACTGCAAGCCTTACGGTGCTTAAAGGGGATAACGGGGCGATACTCGAATCAGGCGGCGCCGGTAAAAATGGAACCGCTGAAAAGTTTGCCGACTATCTGCGCTCTACATTCGAGGTGCAGTCAGACGACCCATCCATTGTATTAAAGGCAAAGGAAATTGTCGGCGGCGAAAAAGGCGCCTACGAATCGGCGCTGATTATTAACAGGTGGGTGTATGAAAACGTGGAAAAGAAGTTCATAGATACTTTTTCAGCCGTGGGTACGCTTAAATCGCTTGAAGGGGAGTGCCAGTCCCATACGAATCTCTTCGCCGCGCTTTCACGGGCTGTGGGTATACCTGTGCGGACTGTATCCGGCATTGTTTATTCAAGCGACTTCAACGGTTTTCTTTACCACGCATGGCCGGAAGTGTACACCGGCGGGGGCTGGGTTGCGATGGACCCCACTTTCGGGCAGGATGCCGCCGATGCCACGCACATAAAACTCATTGAAGGGGATTTGGCCAAACAGCTTCGGCTTTTCGAGTTCATAGGTAAAATCGGCGTAGAGATTGTTTCCATAGAGCGCTTGTTGTGAAGGTTAAAATACTTGAAAACCGCCAATTGGGTGGAAGCTGCTTTTCCATGAGCTTCGAGTGGCCTGCGGGTGACGCAAAGCCCGGACAGTTTTTAATGGTACGAGTCAGCGAAGAACTGAATCCGCTTTTAAGGCGGCCCATGAGCATAGCCGATATAACGGACGGCGCGGCGACCGTAATGTATAAACTCGTCGGGCGCGGCACGGCGATACTTTCGCGGAAAAAAACCGGAGACTGGATAGACGTTCTAGGTCCCTTCGGAAACCATTTCGATCCGCCGGAGGATAAAAAAAACATCGTGATCATAGCCGGAGGGATAGGGGTGCCGCCGCTTTTATTTTTCGCGAAACATAAAAGGGACAGGAACATAGTATCCGTAATCGGCGGCGCATCGAAGGATGACATCATTCACGCAGACAGGTTTGCCGAGCTGGGCGCGGCGGTAATCATAACTACGGAAGACGGCTCGATGGGCAGGCACGGCGTTGTAACCGACGCGCTTATGGAGCTGGAAGACGTGAATACGGGCAACGCGTATATTGTCGCCTGCGGGCCAAACTCCATGCTGCGGGCGGTGGATTTGCTGACTATAGAACTGGGTCTGGAAGGCGAACTGGCCATCGAAAAGGGGATGGCGTGCGGTTTCGGAGCGTGCCTCGGCTGCATTGTGGAAACGGTTCACAAAAAACAAAAGGTGTGTGTAGACGGCCCGGTTTTCAGGATGGGCGAGGTCAAATGGGAGTAAACCTCAGCGTAAATATAGGCTCCCTGACGCTTAAAAACCCGATAATAACAGCCTCCGGCACGTTCGGATATGGTATCGAATACAGCGGCAAGATGGATATTTCCGAAATAGGCGCCATGGTTACGAAGGGGCTTTCCGCAAAGCCGCGGAATGGCAACCCGATGCCGCGTATCTGTGAAACCCCTTCAGGAATGATAAATTCCATCGGACTGGAAAATATCGGCATTAAAAACTTTGAAAAGGAAAAACTCCCTCTCCTGCGGGATACGGGGGCAACCGTGATAGCCAACTTTTTCGGTGAGACCAGAAAAGAATTTGTGGATACCGCCCGGCGTCTTGACAGGATGGACGGCGTCCACGCTCTGGAGATGAACGTATCGTGTCCTAACATAAAAAAGGGGCTTGAGTTCGGCCAGGATCCGGTTGAGCTGGGAAAGCTGACGGCCGCCGTAAAAAAAATAGTTAACAAACCGCTGATCGTGAAACTTTCACCCAACGTGGCTGATATAAAACCCTGCGCCATTGCGGTACAGGAAGGCGGGGCGGACGCGATAAGCGCCATTAACACTCTTAGAGCCATGAGCGTGGACTCGGCAAGGCGCAAACCGAGACTCAACAAGATATTTGGCGGACTTTCCGGCCCGGCGATAAAACCGGTAGCTCTGTTGATGGTATATGAGTGCGCGCAGACGGTAAACATACCGGTAATCGGAACAGGAGGAATAACATCCCTTGAAGACGTACTGGAGTTCATGATAGCAGGAGCCGCCGCCGTGCAGCTGGGTACCATGAACTTCATCGAGCCGGATATTTCCGCCAGACTCGTTAAGGAGCTTGCCGGCTACTGCGAAGAAAAAGGCATCGGAAACGTGAGTGATATCACCGGTTCACTGGAAACACAGCGTACAGGGTGAAGGAATACGACGATTTTCTTAACGGGATAACCTTCAGGTACATAAATCCATATTTGCCGTTACCTCGCGGTTACAGGTTTATTCCAAGGTTTCTATCGAGTTGCGGTTTTTCTTTAGACTTTAGTCTTACGAGGTTACCCCAAGATGAGGAAAAAATAAGAAACCGGCTAAGAGAACTGTGCAAAATCCCAAGGATGTCGACATTTGCCATTGCCGCAATGATTAATATGGGCGTTGCAAACATGCACAAAGACCATGTATTCGTAAATATAGGGGTGTGGAACGGTTTTACGCTCCTTGCGGGGATGGTGGGCAACGAGGATAAAAAATGTATCGGCGTCGATAACTTTTCGGAGTTCGGCGGCCCGCGGAAAGCTTTTATGAAAAGATTCGACCGGCTTAAAAGCGGCGATCACTCTTTTTATGAAGTGGACTACCGGGAACACTTTGCGAAACCGCACAAGGAACCCATCGGGTTTTACATATACGATGGAAGTCACCGCTACGAAGACCAGCTGATGGGTTTACGGTTGGCGGAACCCTTCATGGCAGATAACTGCATAATACTTGTGGACGATACCAACGTTGATGGACCGCGGCGCGGCACCCTGGATTTTATTAAAAACAGCCGCCATGAATATCGGATTCTGCTCGACCGGAAAACAATCTGGAACGGACATCCCACCTATTGGAACGGCATTATGGTTATTGAAAAAGTTGAGCCAAAGTAAAAATAACGCGGGGGTTTGGCCGCCGTTTAAACGCTATGGAAGATTTTTAACCGACGGTTACTCCCCCCGCTTTTGTTTAATGCATATCCACCAATACCGTTACGGAACCGAATATGGTTATTCGTCGTGCCGTTGCGCGCTTTATCGAATTCAGTTTATATGATAAACTCTTGCAGCTTATGCGTAAATTTTTGTGGGCGGTATTAATTGCGCTATTCGTGTTTGCCGCATTTAACGATATGAATAATAAACGGTTATTGTTCATATTCATCGGCTTCGTACGGAAACGGGTAATTTGATAAATGACGTATTGTGAATATCCCAACACGCCATTTATCACACTTAATGTTTTATTCGCCATCGAGATACATAATAAACATGAAATATGATATTTGTCAATAATATTTTTGAGTAATTGAGTAATATGGAATTTTCACGAATAATCAATAACATAAAATTGTTAAGGAACATAAAAACCGATTTCGAGGTGGCCGAATTGCTGGGCATGTCTCAATCCGCATTTTCGGAAAGGAAGAGGAGAAAAAGCCTCCCTTACGATGAAATTATACGTTTTTGCGGGAAAGAAAAAATCTCGCTTGATTCAATAATCTCGGCTGGAACGGGTGACCGGAGGGAAGACGGTAAAAATCGCCGTTCCCGAATGGCTGCTCAGGAGATCGCCGCATGGCACGTGGTGCGTCCCGCGCCCGACGAGACCGAAATACTAAAACCTTTCGTCGTTCCTTCAACCTTTCCCGGCGCGAAAGAGGGCGGCCTTGTTTCCATAAAGATGAAGTCAAACGATTTTGTACCTGTTTGCGAAAAAGGCGACCTTCTGGTTATAAACACGCTTATCGATAAAAATAATCCCGTTGAAAGAAAAAACTACGTCTTGAAAGAAGAAACGCTGTTTTCAATCGCCTACGCGCAATACGACGGCGCGGGCCAAGCATACCTCGTATCTTACGATCCGGCAAAAGAACCAAGACCCGCAGGGGACTGCAATATTATCGGCATCGTGGTTGGACTGTGGCGGGAGTTTAACGAACAATAAAAATCCGCCGCCCCTACCTGTCACCACCGCTCCCGCTGCAATCCGCGAGGTATCCATGGCGACGTAGGTAATTGCGTATGATGCCGGCAAACACAATGTCATAGTGAGCTTGTCGAACCACCATCCGGTTTTTCTCTTATGAACAGGGTAGGACGGGTAACCTGTAAATCTGGGGAGGGCGCGCGCGCCATACAGGGTATTACTTCGAACAAATATGTGTTAGTATTTTACCTTCTTCAGACGATAAAGTTGGAGTAGTCACTCGTGTGAACCAGTTCGTACAATTCATATCAAGAGGAAAAAAATGAAACATTCCATTCCTTATCCCGACACCGCCAACGCAGGCCGCAATGGTTTTAATGAATCGGATGAAGATTCGATAGACATCTACCGGATAGCAGGCGTCCTTGCCGCTAATAAAAAATCGTTAGTTACGCTCGCTTTGATATCCTTGACCATCCTGGCGGGATTTTACGGGTATTTCAAGCATGAATCCGGCAAGCTCTCTTATGAGGTAGATTCCACTGACGTCTCGCTGGAATTCAGAGGAATATCGGATCAAGCATACCCCGACGGGTCGAAGTTCCACCCCAACGATATAATCAGCAACGACATTCTAAGAAAAATCTATTTCAAATACCAGGTTGACCAATCGACATCACTGGAAGAGTTTATTTCGGCGTTTTCCGTTTCTTACATCGGCGTGGTTGACCAGGATGCGGAATTTGAAGGGAAAAACGATAAGGGCAAAATGGTCAAGGTGATAAACCCGGATAATATATTAACAAACAACTATTCCATGATCCGTATAACACTCGACGGCAGGAAGCCGGGTTCGCATAACAGCCAGTCATTCTTTGAACGGTTGCCGCGGCAAACCCGCAAGAAGATGTTCAACGACATTCTTACACTCGGGGTGGGAAAATTTAAAAAAGTATACATGAGTTAC
>BTTC01000102.1:0-6620 GCA_036244935.1 bacterium
AGCCTCCGTCAAGGATGCAATAGAAAAACTTCAGTTCGATATTTACTACATCAAGAATATGAACCCGATACTGGACTTGATGATAATCTTTTGGACCGTAAAGGTTGTTTTGGGAAGGGTAGGCTCAAGATAGATATTTGGTTGTAGGAAGACGGGTATGTTTTTGTTAGAATCAACGGAAAGGCAGGATCAAGAGAATAATCCAGACAAGGTGCAAGGGGGAATTGCCTGAATGCTTAACTGGTACTTGGTATACACGAAGCCGAAGAACGAGGACTACGTAACCGACAGGTTTAAATCCAGGGGGTTCGAACTGCTCAATCCGAAAATCAAGGAGCGCAGGTACGTCAGGAGAAGGCTTCAAAACGCCGTATCACCTCTTTTCCCCTGCTACGTGTTCGCCAGATTTGATGTACAGGAAAATTTCCGGCTCGTCAAATACACCAGAGGCGTAAGAAAGGTTGTTGGAACGCTCGCCGCTCCAGCTGTCGTGCCGGATGAGATTATTGATTCCATCCGAATGAGTATTGAAAAAGGTCAGGGGGTGATCAAAGTAACGCCCCCCAGGTTTGAGCCAGGAGATGAGGTATTGATAGCAAACGGCCCTTTGCAGGGTTTCGAAGCGGTTTTTATAAAAGAGCTCAAAGGTATGGAAAGAGTATCTGTTTTGTTGCGGGCAATCAACGCTCGCGCGGTTGTGGATAACTACATGCTGGCAAAAAGATAAGTTTATAAGTGGTGGGGCATGGTTTCGCTTAATCGCATACTATAGCGTAAGGATACCTCCTTGCAGTGATAAGGATTACGAAAAATACCGCAGAGAACTTGCCGGAATTTATAAGCTGCATTTAAATACATTTGAGTTCATTAGTATAAAATCATTGCCTGTAAAATCTTCTGGGAAAATCGATTATAAAAAGTTGAACGAAATGATCGGAACAAATCCTATTGATGTAAACGATCAGGTTGAGTATAAAACAACGCAATGACGGTTTCCCCCAAAAATCTTAAGGCTATTATTTTAAGCGGCGGTAAAGGTACGCGGCTCAAGCCTATCACCCATACGAGCGCCAAACAGCTTATCCCGGTTGCCAACAGGCCGATACTTTTTTACGTTATGGACAACATAGCTAAAGCGGGCATAAAGGAGGTAGGAATCATCATCTCGCCCGAAACGGGTGAGGAAATCCGTGACGTTGTTGGCGATGGCCGTAAATGGGGCGTTGCGATAGATTATATCGTCCAGGACAAACCGGCCGGCCTTGCCCATGCGGTGAAAACGGCAAGGGGATTTTTGGGAGATTCAGCTTTCGTCATGTATCTGGGGGATAACCTCATAGGCAGCGGAATAGCCGGTTTTATCGATGTTTTTCTTGAAACAAAATCGGACGCGGTCATACTTTTGAAGCCGGTACAAAATCCCGAAAACTTCGGCGTGGCGGAAGTCGATGACAACGGCAACGTCGTTGAGATGGTGGAAAAACCCAGGGAGCCAAAATCCAATCTGGCTCTTGTTGGCGTCTATATCTTTTCGTCGGCCATTCACGAGGCCATTGATTGTATAAAGCCTTCGGCGAGGGGGGAGTTGGAGATCACCGATTCCATCCAAAAACTTCTGGAGATGGGCAAAAAGGTAAACAGCCACAAACTTGATGCATGGTGGCTGGATACCGGGAAAAAGGACGATTTACTCGCGGCGAACACCATAGTTTTGGATGAAATGATAAAGGAGAATATAGAAGGTGAAGTGGACTCCGCCTCCACGGTTTCGGGAAGGGTTGAAATAGGCAAAGGCACAAAAATAAAAGGCAGTACGATAAGGGGGCCGGTGGTTATCGGGGAGGATTGCGTTGTAGAAAACTCTTTCGTTGGTCCGTACAGCAGTATCGGCGGTGGTTCCAAAATAAAAAATTCGGCGCTGGAACATTGCGTGCTTTTTGAAGAGTGCGATGTCGACCACATAGACAGGCTTGAGGACAGCCTTCTTGGGAAGCGTGTAAGGTTAACGAAAAACAGCAAAAGGCATAACGCCTACAGGCTCTCTATTGGTGATGATTCCGTGGTGGAACTTTAGTGTTAGGAAACACCATCGTACACCGCCCCTTCGTCCCCTCCTCGTCAACCGAGGAGGAGAAACCGCGCACGTTGGCAGTGCCTTAAAATGGCGACTTTGGTATCGGAAAAAATACGGGTTAATAATGTTCAGTGACGGTGAGATTCAGGGTGTCATCATAAAACCCTTAAAAAAACAGACTGACGAAAGAGGCTGGCTGTCCGAACTTTTTAGAGAGGACGAGCTGGATGATTACAAAACGTTGATGCCCGCGATGTCTTACATATCGTACACGCGCCCCGGCGTTGCCAGGGGGCCGCATGAACATACGCAGCAGACGGATTACTTTTGTTTCATCGGCCCGTCCGATTTCAAACTTTTCTTATGGGATAATCGTAAAAATTCTGTCACGTACCGTAACAAAATAGTTGTTGAAGTTGGTGAGGAAAATCCCGCATCGGTGATAATTCCCGAAGGCGTCGTTCATGCCTATAAAAATATCGGCTCATGCGACGGGGCTGTAATAAACTTCCCAAACAGACTTTTCATGGGTGCGTGTAAAAAGTTTCCCGTGGACGAGATCAGACATGAAGATGACAAAAACTCCCCTTTTAAACTGGATGAATAATTTATTCCACGGTTAAAAAAATGCGTTTATTAGTAACCGGCGGTGCGGGTTTTATAGGTTCAAATTTCATCCGCTATATTCTCAAAAAGGATCCCGATTGCAATGTAGTAAACCTGGATAAACTTACTTACGCGGGGAACCTCGAAAGCCTCAAGGATATGGAGGATAACCAGAACTGCCGCTTCGTTCATGGAGACATAACGGATGCGGAATTGGTTAGGGGCATCATGGAGGAAGGTATTGACGTTGTAATAAACTTCGCCGCCGAATCGCACGTGGACAGAAGCATCGAGGATTCTTTTTCATTTGTAGGTACGAACATACAGGGAACGCAGGTTCTTTTGGACGCGGCCAGGAAATGCTGGCGCAGTGATAATAATTTATTTATCCAGATTTCTACCGATGAGGTATACGGCTCGCTTGGGCCTGATGGACTTTTTGTTGAATCTACTGACCTGTCTCCCAACTCCCCGTACTCCGCAAGCAAGGCGGGTGCGGATATGATGGCGCGGGCATACCATGAAACCTACGGATTGCCTGTTATCGTAACCCGCTGCTCCAACAATTATGGATTTTTTCAGTTCCCCGAAAAGCTGATACCGCTGATAATTACAAATGCGCTTGAGAAAAAGGAGCTGCCGGTATACGGCGACGGCGGGAATGTAAGGGATTGGATACACGTGGAGGATCATTGCCGCGCGATAGAAATTCTTTTAAGAAAGGGACGGCCGGGCAGCGTGTATAACATCGGTGGCAATAACGAGTGGAAGAATATAGACATCGTTAAATTGATAACGGAGAAAATGGAAAAGATTCTAAAGCTCGAAAGTGGAGAGCTGACCTCTCTTATAAAATTCGTAAAGGACAGACCGGGTCATGACCGCCGCTATGCCATAGACGCATCGAAGATAAAAAACGAAGCGGGCTGGGAGCCTGTTATAACATTTGAAGACGGAATAGAAAAGACCATACGCTGGTACATAAATAACAGGCAGTGGTGGACGCGCATAAAACAGGGTGAGTACATGGATTACTACGACAGGAATTACCTCGAAAGATGAAGGTTCTTGTTGCCGGCGCCGGTGGGATGTTAAGCGATTCACTCGTTAAAGTTTTGAACAAAACCCATGATGTTACCGAGGCCAGGATAGAAAATCTGGATATTACGGATAAAAACGGTATGGAAGAAATGTTATCTTCACCAGGGCCGGAGGTGGTGATAAACTGCGCCGCCTATACAGACGTAGACGGGTGTGAAGATAAAAAAGATTTTGCCTGTGCAGTCAACGCTGACGGACCGAAAAACCTGGCGCAGGCATGTAAGAATCATAGTATAAAACTAATTCATATAAGCACCGACTACGTTTTTGACGGTACGAAAACCGGCCCGTATCTGGAGGATGATCCCGTAAATCCGATTAGTGTTTACGGTATGTCTAAATTGAAGGGTGAGGAGAATGTCAGGGAACAACTCAAAGATCACCTCATTGTCAGAACCCAGTGGCTGTACGGTGAAAGCGGCAGAAATTTTGTAAAGACAATTCTAAAACTCTCAAAGGACAGGGGAGAGCTCCGAATAGTAAACGATCAGACAGGCTGTCCAACATACACTGATGATCTTTCACACTCCATAAAAACTCTTATGGAAAAAGAATGCACAGGAACCTACCATGCGGCCAACTCCGGTTTCTGCACGTGGTACGAATTCGCGCTGGAGATTTTTACTATCGCCGAAATGGATAAAAAGGTCATCCCAATAAAAACCGAAGAGTCGAAAAGAGATGCTGCGAGACCCGCCAACTCCGTCTTCGATTGCAGCAAGTTGAAAAGAGATACCGGGTTTGTCTTCAGACCCTGGCAGGAAGCGTTAAAAGAGTGCGTCGCTTTTTTACATACATGATGAAAGCTATTCGCTATTCCGCCTATAACAAACACGAAGATGAAAGCTCGTAATATGACAGGCGTTGTAATACATCTGGTCGCGGCGGCAAGGCCCAATTTCATGAAGATAGCTCCGCTCTATCACGAGCTGAATAAACAGGATTGGGCCGCGCCGGTTATCGTTCATACCGGCCAGCATTACGATGTTAATATGTCCGACGCTTTTTTCACAGACCTGCGCCTTCCCGAACCGGGCATACACCTCGGCGTGGGAAGCGGCACGCACGCCGAGCAAACCGGCAAGGTTATGATGGCATACGAAAAAGTCGTTATGACAAAACGCCCCGATATGGTTGTCGTGGTGGGGGATGTCAACTCCACCGTTGCCTGCACGCTTGCCGCGTCCAAGATTTTTTATGATTCCGGTCGCCGTCCGATAGTCGCCCATTTGGAGGCCGGTCTTCGCTCTTTCGACCGCACGATGCCGGAGGAAATCAACCGTCTTGCAACCGACGCGCTTGCCGACGTTTTATGGACGCCGTCTCCCGATGCCGATGAAAACCTGGCGCGTGAAGGCATTTCGCGTAACAAGATAGTCCGCGTCGGCAACATAATGATAGATTCCCTGGAGATGATGCGTGACAAAATTGAGAGCCAAAAGGTTTATAAAGAGCTGGGTCTTGAGCGGGGTGATTACGGCGTCGTTACGCTGCACCGCCCGTCGAACGTGGACGACCCGGAAATTCTGAAAGCGTTATGCGAAACGCTTGCGCGTATAGCTGAAAAGATAAATCTTGTTTTTCCCGTTCATCCCAGGACACGCAAAAACATGGAAAAAGCCGGGCTGATGTCTGCTATGACTGACAATAAAAAGCTGTATTTTTTAGAGCCGGTAAATTATATCCGGTTCATGAATCTTGTATTCAACTGCCGACTTGTCATAACGGATTCCGGCGGCATACAGGAAGAGACCACTTACCTGGGCATCCCGTGTTTGACTATGCGGCCTAACACCGAACGTCCAATAACCGTTACCCACGGAACAAACCTCCTTTGCAGGCTTGATGAGGTCTGGTCACGCATTGGAGAAACGCTAGCGAAAAAAGAAATCAAGCCGTGCATTATCGAAAATTGGGACGGAAAAACAGCGGGCCGGGTGGTAAGGAGTATCAAGAAGATGGTATTGAAACCAGCTTGAAGCGTATATATGTTTGCTGTAATGGATAGAGACCTGCGGAAAAACTCATAAAATGATAGTTGTTGCGAATGATCCTTCCCTTGATGCAAGGGAAGGTGGCCTGCAGGACCGCCAGACTTACGGCCGGTAAAAAAACCTTTCGCTGTTTATCCTTGCCGGCATTCTGCTGCTGCGAAAAGCGACTATTGTTTTGCTGATTTCGCTTAACAGCGAAACCGACGGCTGCAGGCGGCTTATCCTGCTGAGATCAGTCAGGGCCATTTTGCACATCAACTTCGCCGCGCCAGCGGAAAGCGGAATAATACTCTTGTATTTGGGTTTGCAATCGCGGCAGACAAGGCCGCCCTTTTCTACGTTAAAGCCCGGCGCGTGGTCGTCCGGCAGCTTTTTTTTGCACGATACGCACATGTCGATAGAGGGACGGTAACCCGTCAGGCTGAGGAACCTCAAGTCGAACGACCTTACTATCAGATCGAGTCTTTTGGGATTTTCTTCGCGGTCGATAAGATCGAAAACCGCAACGGCGGCATCAAACAGCGCCCTGTTAGGGTCGTGATCTTTAAGCCCGTTTTCCAGCAGCTCGGTGAGGTAGCACGCGCGCGCAAACTTATCGAGGCTTGCGGAAATGCCGATCCTTGATGAGTTGATATCGACTCCGCTGAGTTTGAAAAGTACGGTGTTCTCCTTCCCGTAATAAACGATTCCCACATGGTGAAACGGTTCCAGCCTTCCCATGAACCTGCTTTTGAGTCTGTGAGCGGATTTTGCCACGGCGCGGATCTTCCCGCGGCGGCGGCAGAAAAACGATACTATCCTGTCCGCTTCGCCGAAATCGATATGACGCAGCGTAATGGCTTCGT
>BTTC01000103.1:0-6590 GCA_036244935.1 bacterium
GTGCGCCGGATAAAACAGCGGCGCGCGCCACATCAGGCTTCAGCGTATCTATGGATAGCGGGACGTCTGATTTTTTCACTATCGCCTCGATAACCGGTATGACGCGGCGCAATTCTTCCTTGAGTTCCACGGGCTTCGAGCCTGGGCGCGACGATTCGCCGCCCACGTCGATTATGTCCGCCCCTTCTTCTTCCATGCGCAGTGCGCGTTCCAGAGCTTTGGACTTACTAAAAAAGCGGCCGCCGTCGCTGAACGAATCCGGCGTAACGTTTAAAATGCCGACGATCAGCGGCCCGCCCTGCCTGACTACAGCCCTGCCTATCCTGAACTTTTTGTATGATTTCATTCCGCCATTAATAATACCGCGTTGGCGTTCCATGTCCCGGCTGGTATTTTGACTTTTTTATATATTGCGTTCAGAATAAACATGGATAGGGTGTTTTGAATGAAAAAACTGTATAAGATTATTTTGGAACCGCAGGAAGAGGGTGGGTATACCGTAACCGTCCCATCCCTGCCGGGATGCATCTCCGAGGGAGATACCTATGATGAATCTATTTCCAACATCAAGGAAGCCATAACCCTTTATATAGAAAGTTTGATGGCGGACGGACGGCCTGTTCCAGAAGAAAATCACCTCTTTTTAGAAGTGGAAACCTCGTTTGAAAAAACTGCCGGTACTTAAAAGCCGGGAAGTTATAAGGGCGCTTATCAAGGTTGGTTTTCAAGAGTTCAGGCAAAAGGGCAGCCATAAAATCTTGAAAAGAGAAAAGTTGCTCGTAGTTGTACCTTCGCATCCACGAGATTTGAAGAAAGGAACAATAAAAAACATAATCGAGCATGCAAACCTGACCATCGAGGAATTTATAAAGCTGCTGTAATAAATTCAATCTATACCGCGTTGGCGTTTTCTTTCCATCTATCGTCTTAACAACTTGTTTATGGGTGTATAATCTGAAAATGCGCGTACCGCTTATTGTCGGCAACTGGAAGATGCACAAGGATTGCGCCGGGACGACCGATTTCATAAAAAAGATAGCCGGTCTCACCAGCGGCCTGTCCGGCGTCGACGTTCTCGTGGCGCCGCCGTTTACTTCGCTTTTTGCGGCGCGGGACGCTATAGGTTCTTCATCCATCGGCCTTTGCGCTCAAAACGTCCATTGGGAAGATAAAGGCGCGTTTACCGGCGAAATTTCTTCAGGGATGCTGCGCGACGCGGGATGCGGATGGGTGATTATTGGACACTCCGAAAGACGCCAGTATTTTGGCGAAACGGACGAAACGGTTAACAAACGGCTTAAGGCGGCTCTTAAGGCCGGACTCAAGGCTATTGTATGCGTCGGCGAAACGCTGTCCGAACGGGAGGCGGGTAAAACCGAAAGCGTAGTTGAAAGACAGCTTGACGGCGGGCTGGAAGACGTGGGCATAAGCGGCTCCGGCGGGATAGTCATAGCCTACGAGCCGGTGTGGGCTATCGGTACGGGAAAGACCGCGACCAGCCGGCAGGCGCAGGAGGTTCACGCCTTTATACGCGGCAGGCTTGCCTCGCGCCATGATGGGGGGGGGAGCGGTGACGTAAAAATCCTTTACGGCGGATCGGTAAAACCGGAAAACGCTGCGGAACTTATCGGTCTACCCGACGTGGACGGTGCGCTGGTTGGCGGCGCCAGCTTGATTGCGGAAGATTTCAGTGCTATTATCCGCGCTTCGGTTAAAATTTAAACGTGGAAGAAATCATATGGTATCGATAATACTTGGTCTGCATGTGACTGTGGCGCTCATGATGATCGTAATCGTCCTGCTGCAGTCCGGCTCAAAGGGAGCGAGCCTCGGGGCTGCCTTCGGCGGCTCTTCGCAAACAGTCTTCGGCAGCCGCGGGCCGGCCAGTTTTCTGGGTAAAATAACAACTTTTGCGGCGATCGTTTTCATGCTGACATCGCTTACGCTTTCGATTGTTTCGTCAAGAATGGGCGGCGCAACGGTGGTAGACGATATAGTCACGGAACCGTTACCGCAAGCCGTGGAGGAGTCTTCCTCACAGCCCGGGGCCATTGATCCTTTCAAAACGCCCGATGACGTGGATGTAGATAGTAAAAAATAAAACCGCCGGACAGGAAAAGGACGTGAAAGATTTCGGAGACGAACCGGACGGCGGGTAGGATGCGCGCCATCGCCGCTGCTGCGGCTTTTTTGCTGTTAACGGCTTGTGAAGAGCCTTCTCCCTACGGACAGCCTGAACTTACAGAAGAAATCAGCGATAAACCCGCATACGGCGACATGCTGGTAGAGGCTTCCATCGGCGACGCCAGCAACCTCATACCGATGCTTGCGGGCGACGCTTCCTCCCACGCCGTTGCGGGGCTGATTATGGACGGCCTTGTCCGATACAACCAGAACTGGGAGCTTGAAGGCGACCTGGCCGAGTCGTGGGAAGTATCCGAAGACGGCAAGGAGATAATCTTCCATCTGCGAAGGGGCGTAAAATGGCACGACGGCCATCCTTTCACCTCGAAAGATATAATGTTTGGTTACAAAACCATAATTCACAAAGATACGCCTACGCCTTACGCCGAGGATTTTTTACAGGTATCGAAAGCGGAGGCGCCGGATGATTACACCTTCATCGTCCATTACGACAAACCGTTCGCGCCCGCTTTGGCGTCGTGGGGATCGCTCGTTGTGCTTCCAAAACACCTTCTTGAGGGTAAGGAGATAACGAAATCCGAGCTTAGCCGGAAACCGGTCGGCACAGGCCCATACAAATTCGTGGAATGGAAGACGCAGGAAAGGATTATTCTGGAAGCAAACCCGGACTACTACGGCGGCGAGCCGTGGATCAGGCGGTGGGTGTTCCGCATCATACCGGATACCGCCACGCAGTTTCTCGAGCTCAAGGCGGGCGGCGTGGATATGATGGGGCTTACGCCGGTACAGTTCATAAAGCAGACCGGTACGAAGGAGTTCGCGCAAAACTTCAACAAGTTCCGCTACCCCGCAAACGGTTACACATACCTGGGTTTCAATCTCCAGCGTGAACTCTTCAAAGATGTTCGCGTGCGGCGCGCCATCGCCCATGCGATAGACAAGGAAGAGATAATAAAAGGCGCGCTTCTGGGTCTTGGCAAACCATCGACGGGGCCGTATAAGCCCGGCACATGGCAGCATAATCCCAATGTAAGAAAATACGAATATAGTCCCGTCAAGGCGAAGGCGCTGCTTGAAGCGGCGGGCTGGGCAGATTCAGACGGCGACGGGATACTCGATAAAAACGGCGAAAAATTCGAGTTCACAATAATTACCAATCAGGGCAACAACCAGCGCAAGAAAGCGGGCGAGATCATTCAAAGAAGGCTGAAGGGCGTAGGTATATCGGTGAAGCTGAGGATACTGGAGTGGGCCTCGTTCATAAAGGAATTCATAAACAAAAGGGAATTCGACGCCACGATCCTCGGTTGGACGCTTGGCCCCGACCCCGATATATACGACATCTGGCATTCATCTAAAACCGGTGAGGCGGAGTTCAATTTCATCACGTACAAAAACGCGGAGGTCGACCGGCTGCTTGAAACGGGCAGGCGGACGTTCGACGTCGAAAAACGTAAAAAGGCGTATTACCGTATTCAGGAGGTACTCGCCGAAGAACAGCCGTACTGTTTCCTGTACGTGGCGGAGGCGCTGCCGGTTGTGAACGGACGTTTCTACGGTGTTGAAAAAAGCGAGGTAACCGGCATAAGTTACAACTGGCCGATGAAGTGGTGGGTGCCGAAACATCTTCATAAATACGTGTTTTGATTTTTTTTTCCTCCCGTAGTTTGGACATTTTGTTTATGCAATGCTTTTATTCCCGGATAATGCGTGGTCGACCGCACTTTTCCTACCCTTCAAGTTATGTAGCAGTCTCGTTCTTATCAAAAAAGGACGGTTAAGGCGGGGATGAAAAAAAATGTTGCAGCCGTAATACCCGCGCGGTACGGCTCTACGCGCTTCGAGGGAAAACTGCTTGCTCCGCTCAAGGGAAAGCCGGTTATCATTCACGTCGTGGAGCGCGCCCATATGTGCAGGCTCGTCGACTCGGTTTTGGTGGCAACGGATGACGACCGTATTTTCAACGAGGTTCAAAAGGCGGGGTATCGCGCCGTGATGACGTCGGCAGATCATACTTCGGGCAGTGATCGCGTGGCGGAAGCGGCGGGAAAAATTGATTGCGGCATAGTCGTCAACCTGCAGGGCGACGAGCCGATGCTTGATCCGGCCTCGGTGGATGCTTGTATAAAGGTTCTTTTGGACGATCCTTCGCTTGAGGTTTCCACGCTGGCTGTACCAATTACGGACGTCGCAGAGTTTCAAAACCCTGACGCAGTCAAAGTGGTGGTTGATAATAACGGCCTGGCGCTTTATTTTTCCCGCGCTCCCATACCGTACGATCTTGCGGGTATTGAAAAAAAAACCGCCATGATGAAACATCTCGGTTTGTATGTTTTCAGGCGTTCGTTTTTGCTAGAATACGCCGCTTTGAAACCAACGGAGCTTGAGATGACGGAAAAACTGGAACAGCTTAGAATTTTACAACACGGTTTTAAGATCAGGGTAGTTAAGGCCTTCCGCGACAGTATCGGTATCGATACGCCGGAGGATCTTGTTAAAGCGGAGGCTCTTTTGGATGTCTAAGTTTATTTTCGTAACGGGCGGCGTGTTATCTTCGCTGGGCAAGGGGCTTTCCGCCGCGTCCATCGGCGCGCTTCTTGAAATGCGCGGCCTCAAGGTAACGTTCATAAAGCTGGACCCGTACATTAACGTCGATCCCGGCACCATGAGTCCGTACCAGCATGGCGAGGTATTCGTGACCGACGACGGCGCGGAGAGCGATCTGGATCTTGGGCATTACGAGCGTTTCGTATCGACCCGCATGGGGCGCGTGAACAACGTGACCACCGGCAAGATATACGACACGGTCATACGCAAGGAAAGGGAAGGAAAGTATCTGGGCAGCACGGTGCAGGTAATACCCCACATAACCGACGAAATAAAAAAGTGCATTCTGGAAGCCTCGGAGGGATACGACATAATAATATGCGAAATAGGCGGCACGGTGGGGGATATCGAATCGCTCCCTTTTCTGGAGGCGATGCGGCAGTTCCGTTTCGATATGGATCAGAATGACGTCGTTTACGTGCACGTTACGCTGGTTCCTTATTTAAGGAGCGCCAGCGAACTCAAAACGAAACCCACGCAGCATTCGGTAAGCAAATTGAGGGAGATAGGCGTGCAGGCGGACGTGCTTTTATGCCGCGCCGAGGTACCGATTCCCGATGAGGTCAAAAACAAGATTGCCCGTTTTTGCAACGTTCAAACCGGATGCGTGATAAACGCCGTAGACGTGAAATCCATCTACGAGCTTCCGATAGTTTTCCACGATGAAAAACTGGACGACATACTTCTCGAAAAACTTGGAATCAACGCCAAACCGAAGGACCCGAAAAAATGGCGCAAGATTGCGGATAACATTATGAACCCCGAAAAGAAAGTAACCATCGCCGTAGTGGGTAAATACACCGGTTTGCAGGATTCATACAAAAGCCTCACCGAGGCGCTCACTCACGGCGGCATAGCAAACGGCGTCGGCGTAGAGTTGAAGTGGGTGGATTCCGAAAGCATATCACTGGATAAAGTAAAAGATTTTATTGTCGGCTGCAGCGGGATACTGGTTCCCGGCGGTTTCGGTACGCGCGGCGCCGAGGGGAAGGTAATGGCGGTAAGGATGGCCAGGGAAAAGAAAATTCCGTTTTTCGGCATCTGCCTCGGCATGCATTGCGCCGTCATAGAATACGCACGCAATGTCTGCGGCATCGAAGGCGCGAACAGCTCGGAGTTCAACAAGGACGCGCCGCATCCGGTAATCGACATCATGCCCGGGCAGATCGGCGCGAAAAAGGGCGGGACGATGCGTTTGGGGTCTTATCCGTGCGTATTGAGAAAAAATACCAATTCTTTCGCCGCCTACAAAAAAACCGAAATCGAGGAAAGGCACAGGCACCGTTATGAATTCAACAACAAGTACCGGATGCGGCTTGAAGAGGGCGGCATGGTCTTCGGCGGGCTTTCGCCGGACGGGAATCTTGTCGAGATCGTAGAGATAAAAGACCATCCGTGGTACATTGCAGGTCAGTTCCATCCAGAGTTCAAGTCGTCGCCGCTGAAGCCCCATCCGCTTTTTATCTCTTTTATCAACGCGGCGAAAAAAATGGAGTACCTTCTTTAGGTGGCGCAAAAAATCATAGAACTCGGCGGCGTGAGAATCGGCCAAAAACTTCCGCTTACGCTTATCGCCGGTCCGTGCGTTATCGAAAACGAAAAAGCCGCCCTTAACGCGGCGGAGAAAATAAAAAAGATTACGGATGACCTCAAAATGGGTTTTGTATACAAGTCGTCGTACGACAAGGCGAACCGCTCGTCCGTAAAGTCGTTCCGGGGAGTGGGTATAAAAAGGGGATTGGGAATTCTGGAAAAGGTGCGGCGGAAATTCGGCGTCCCCGTTCTTTCCGACGTGCATAGCGAGGTAGAAATGCCGGCTGCCGGGCAGGCGCTGGATG
>BTTC01000104.1:0-6585 GCA_036244935.1 bacterium
CACGCGATGTGAAAGAGGTTAGTATTGTTACCGCAACAAGGTTGACGTTCTTTGAGCGTTTAACCGCTTTGGCGCACTCCCGCAGAGCGGTCGGCCCCGCAAGCGCGTGAACGTTCAGCATGAAGGGCTTCAAGCCGGCCGCCGAACGCAGCGCGCCCGCCATCGTGTTGGGGATGTCGAAATATTTAAGATCGAGGAAAACCCGGCAGCCCATTGCGTTTATCTTTTTAACGATGTCCGGACCGGCGGCGGTGAAAAGTTCGCTTCCCACCTTGAACGTTTTTACGCAGCGGCGCAGTTTACGCACCCACTTTAACGCGGCGGCGGCGCTCGGTACGTCCAGCGCGACAATCAGCCGGTCGTCAGGCTTTGTGTTTTTCCGCAATCTTTTTCCCGCCGAATATCCTTATCGTTATAAGGCTCAGCTCGTACAAAATTATCAGCGGCAGCGCAAGCACTACCTGCGTAAACACGTCCGGCGGCGTAACTACCGCCGCAAGTATAAAAGAGCCCACAACCAGATAGCCCCGGAATTTTATAAGGCCTTCGATGTCCGTGATACCCGTGAAGTAAAGGAACGCCACGACAAGCGGCAGCTGAAATACGATCCCGAAGACCAGCATCAGCTTGAGGCAAAAGCCGAGGTAAGCCCCTACCGAAAGCATCGGCAGCAGCATGTCGCCGCCGTATCCTATAAGAAACTTCAGCCCCAGCGGCAGTACCATGTAAAAACAGAATGCGACGCCGACTGCAAACAGCAGCGTTGATCCCGCCATAAGCCGGACCGTGTATTTCTTTTCCCGTTCCAGCAGGCCGGGGGCGACGAAGGCCCACGTCTGATAAAAAAGCAGCGGCGCGGAAACCGCCAACGCAGTATAAAACGCCACCTTCAGGTTAACGAAAAACGCCTCGGTGGGGGCGATAAACACAAGTTTTACGTCTACCAGGGCGGCAAGCGGGCTCAGCAGCCGGTCGGAAACGGAATAAGTCAGTACGAAGGCGGAGCCGACCACGACAATCGAGGTTATGATCCTGCGCCGCAGTTCTTCCAGGTGTTCCGTGAATGGAACTTTTTCTCCGGGATCAAGTTTTTTTATCATCGTCATTCAACCAAAACAGGCAGTGTCAACGAGGGATAGTATAACGTCATAAAGACAGGCAAGCGCGGATTTTCTATACCCGGATTTTTCTATTTTTGGGCGAAGATCGCGTACTTCGAATCGTGGCTTTTATCGTGCAGGACGATCTGTTTGCCCAGCAGCCTGGATTCGTTGATCAGCAGCGGGCCCTGCATGTTGGCGCACATCTCTTTCGGGTCTTCCGGGATTGTGACGATTACTTTTACGACGACGTCTTCTTTGGTTGAGGCCTGCACCTCTTCCAGATCATGGTCTTCAACGTCGAAACGGTAATCCGACGCGAAACAAAACGGATCGACCGTAATGAAGGCAAGGTTGCCGTGATCCACGGCCTGTAGAAGTTCCAGGGGCGAATCTTCCATGAACGGCAGGAATATATAGCGTTTGTATTTACCGAAACCGATAATGCCGTCCGTGAAGGTGATTATCCTGGCCGGGTCGATGTCGATTTTTCCCAGTCTGCCGGAAAGGATTTCCATGGTTTTTATCTCCCCAGTTTTTTGATGAGTTTACCGAGTTTTTCCATGTCTGTTTCCTTGAACCCGGAGGCATTGCGGTTTTGCTCTTTCATTTTTTCGTAGATTTCCTGCCGATGGATGGCGGTGGATATGGGAGCGTCTATACCGATTTTTACGGATTTTCCCTTTATCCCAATTATGGAGAGCTTTATGTCATCCCCGATGTTGATCGATTCCCCCGTTTTCCTCGTCAGTACCAGCATCTCTTTTTTCTCCTGCGCTCCGGCAAAAATATTCCACCGGCCCCGATGGAAAAATATTATTCATTGCCTACCGCGTATTCAATGAAAATCAACGCTTATCTTAAAAAATTCATGAGAGATGTCTGTATTATCCGGGCGGTTACCTGTACTGTCGCCTGATAGGCCGTTTCCCAAAGCACGAGTTCCGATACCACTTTCGCAATATCGGCGTCCTGAACCCCGGAGAGCATGGTTGTAGCATCCAAAACGGATTTTTCCATAGAAAAGCGGCTGCTTTGAATGCGGTTGGTATACGATCCGATTGCGCCGCGAACGGAGTTCAAGGTCGTTACGGCCGAATCCAGGTTGTCCAGCAAGCCTACGATGGCGGAAGTGTCGTCGGCCAAAAGCGCCTGTTCGAGAATCTGCAGCGTCTGTATCACGTTGCGGCCCCCGCCGATACCGAACAGCTCGGCAGTTCTGTTTCCGCTTGCATCCACCGCGTAAGCAACCGTGCTTGAATCGTTGGACGCGATACTTAAAGCCGTGCCGTTGGCGTTGATGGATGCCGTTATGTTAACGCTGGAGCCGTTGAGCGCAGTAATAACATCCGCGACGGTTGCCGCCGTGGAAAAGGTAACCGTCGCGGAGGCGGCTCCGTTACGGACGGTAATGTCGTTAAGCGTCATGCCGCTTCCTGCGTAAAGATCGCTAAGCAGCGTGGAGGTTGTAACAGCCGGATTAATGTCGTCCCCCGTGAATGTAGACGACGGCCTGCTGCCCGCTATGCCGAGGCCCGCTGCGGCTGACCCGCCGGTATCGGTTATCGTAAGCGAACCGGAAGCGGCGGCGTTGTTGTCCACTATCCGTATCCCCATGCCGTCCGGCGATATGGACGCCGTTACGTTCGCGCCGCTGGCGTTTATCGACGCAATGACGGATCCGATAGTAGCCCCCGCGGAAACCGTAACCGAACCCGTGGCGCCTCCCCTGTCCGTTATGGTAAACGTCCCGGTGGTTATTCCCTGACCTCCGTTCAAGGCGGATATCGGCGTAGAGGCGTTGAGCATAGGGTTGAGGTCGGCAGCGAGGAAATCCGAGGCTAGAACGGATCTGGGCACCGACGAGTTTTCGCCTGTTTTCGCCGACAGGGAAATGTAATCCCCCGCGTAGAGCCCGTTGGAATCTATCGGCGGCAGGTTCGTCCGGCGTCCGCCGAACAGATATTCGGAGCCTATCCTGTTGTTGCCTATCTGGACGGCGCTTTCGATCAGGTTCGCTATCTCGATTGCAACCATTCTTCTGGTTTCAGCGGTTGCGTCTGCGTTGGCCTCCTGAAGCGCGAGTTCCTTGGCGCGCACGGCCAGGTCATAGACGGAACCGACAAGCGAATCGCCGTTATTGAGGTAACCCTCGGCCCGTTCTCCCATGGAAATGAATTTCTCCAGTCTGCCGATTTGCTGCTGGTACCGTAATATCAGACCGGCTGCCGAGGGATCGTCGGAAGGCCGGTTAACCCGTTTACCGGACGCCAGCTGTTCTTGCGCCTTTAAAATCCCCTCGTTTTGCCTGAAGATATTTAAAAGGCTGTTGTTGTACATCATCCGGCCGGTTACTCTGAACATTGCGCTCCTCCTTGAATGCTTATCGGCATCGGGGATTTATAACATTACCTGATGTTCAGCAGGGTCTGAAGCATATCGTCAATGGTGGTTATCATTTTCGCCGCCGCTTCGTAAGCGCGCTGGAACTTGATGAGATTTATCATCTCCTCGTCCAGCGATACGCCGGAGATTTGTTCCCTCAGATTGCCAAGCTGGTTCGTCACGTCTTCCTGAATATCCCTTCGGTTTTGCGCCGTCTGCGTCGCCGAGCCGACTTCACCCACTAACGCGCCTAAAAAATCGCTGAACGTATAAAGGCCGGACGCGGCGTTGAAAGCTCCCCCTATCGCATTGGCGTATTGCAGGCCGGCTATTTTTCCGGCCTGTCCGCCGTCGCCCGATTGCGATGTTGTCCCCGCCGCGACCAGTGAAGTGTTGTTTTGCACTCCGGCGGCTACCGACATATTGTACGCGGCATCATAGGCGGCGCTGATCTCGAATGCGTCGCCCGCCGCCGGCGTGCCGGTTATGGCAATGTCGAAGCCGTGCTGCTGGAAAAAAGTCATCGGCGCTCCCGATGTAAATGAATACGTGCCGGATGCCGCGTTTTCGTCTATGTTGAATACGGTGTAGTTCCCTGCGCCGTCGAAGGTGATGCGAAAACGATCGAGGTCCACTATCTCAGGGTTGGTAACGCTGCCTGTACCCAATACCCCTGTGCCGCTGTTTGTGGAGTATGCCCTGCCGCCCGGCGTGAGGGAGGTAAAGAAGTCGACGCCCGTGGAGCCGTCCAGCCCGTAACCGGTGGCGTGGAGTTTGTTGACCTCCTTTATGATCGACGCGGCCAGCGTATCGAGCTCGCCAAGAAAGTTCAGTATATCCGTGTCCCTGAGTTCCAGTAATGCGCCAAGTTTGCCGGACGTGATTTCCGAGGTTATGTCCGTGGCGTTACCGCCGGCATCGGACCACATTATGCTGCTTACCCGGGGGTCCATCGGGTTGGTCTGCGCGGAGAGCGTAAAATTTGATGAACCGACCACCAGGGATCTGCCGCTTCTCAGCATGACTACTATCTCGCCGTTACTCTGCTCGAAGTAGGTTGCGTCTACCAGTCCGCTCAGCCGCCCCAAAAGCGCGTCGCGCGCGTCACGATAATCGTTTGCCGTGGCGCCGCCGGATTCCGTTTCATGAATAAGTTTATTCAACTGCGCTATTTCCGAGGTAATGCCGTTTATTGTCGGGACTGCGCCCGTGATTTGCCTGTTGGTATCGGTGCGTATTCTTTTGAGTTCGCCCGCCGTGTACGAGACTTGCTGCGCAAGGGTTTTGGCTTTTTCTACTACGGCGGTACGTTCCGTAGACCCGGACGGGCTGTTCGAAAGGTCGTAGAAAGAGTCGAACAGTTCACCCATAAGGCTGTTTATCCCTGATCCGTCGGATTCGTTCAGCAAAATATCCAGCCGGCCAAGAACCGTTTCCCTCACCTCCCACCGCGAAAAAAGAAAGTTGTTTTCAAGCCTCTGGCTGAAGAGGTATTGGTCGAACTTTCTTTCCACGCCGGCTATCCTTACGCCCCTTCCCAGAAAAAATCTCCCCTCGTTTACCGGTGTCTGCGACTCCATCATTACTTCCTGCCGGTTGTAATCGGGGTTGTTCACGTTGGCAATGTTTTGCCCAGTTACATCTATGGCCGTCTGCTGGGAAAGCAGCGCCCATTTGGCCGTGTTCATTACGCTGTATAAGCCCATATTTAGAGCGACCTTTTTAAAAGCGTGCCGGATGGCGCCCGGTTTTGTATACGGCGCGCCGCCGAGTAAGTTACCGCCGGTTCAATCAGACCGTTTAGCATCTGTATGGAATTCACCGTAGACCGCATAACGCTGCCTATAAGATGGCGGTTGTAATCGTTGAGTTTTTTCGTAAGGCTAACCGCCCCCGTAAGTTTTTGACGTATAGCAAGGATTCTATTTTTAAGCGCCCGGTTTTCCGGCATAGCGGCAATCTCGCCAAGACTGATTTCATTCACCGGGCGTCCGACCTCTTCGGCGATCTTTCCGATCAGTTCCACCCTTGCCTGTTCGAGTTTTTCAAGTTCAAGGCCTATCTTCTCTTTTTCCTTTACGATTTCGGCAAGTTCTTCGCGGGAACCTTTTTTAACTACCCGCCTTTCCCGCTCCGTCTTTTCGGCCATGCTTTCGTAGGCCTCAACGTTTTGCGAAAGGATATCCATTAACCGCTCAATCAATTTCATTTTGCTTCTCCATTTCCTGCGTAGGCCTGCATATCGAGGTACGCTTTTGACATCATGTTGTATATCGACTGCGCTATGCCGGTATCTCCGCTCTCGGCCATATGCGCCGACCACTGTTCGTCAAGCATCGATTTGTATATTTCTTCCGCGTTGCCGCCGTTAAGCAGATCGCTTTTCGGCACGCTGCGGCGCATAGCGGATACAACCTCCTTCATGAAGAAGGACTCATACTGCTGCGAAAGTTTTTTCAGCTTTGCCAAATCGTTTTTCTGCTGCGCCGTTATATCAGCGGGCAGCGGATTGAATCCCATTTTCATCAAAGTATCTCCAGTTCCGCATTGAGAGCGCCCGCCGCGCGCAGCGATCTGAAAATAGCGGCCAGATCCTGCGGTGATACGCCAAGCGCGTTGAGCGCCGTTACCAACTCCTTTATATCGGTATTTCCGCCGACCACGTTTAGCTTTTCCTTTTGCGCGAGGTTCGGAGGTTTGAGAAGAGAGCGTCTTCTGATCTCAAGCGTAAGGTCGCCTATGGAGATGGCCACGTTGCTGATTTCAACGAATTCGCCTATCACCACGGTGCCTGTCCTTTCGTCCAGCACGACTTTTGCGGCTGTATCCTTTTGAACGTCAAGAGCTTCTACTTCGGATATGAAACCAAACGGGTTGCCTCTGTATTTTTCCGGCAGTAAAAGTTCCACCGTACCGGCGTCGATGCCCCTGGCCGTGTCTTCACCGAACGAACCGTTTATGACTGTCACCAAAGATTTTGCGGTGGTGAAATCCGGGCTTTTAAGCAAATATCTGAATTTTGTTTTTGACGAAAAATTCACGTTTACCGCTTTTTCAACGATACCTCCGTTTGAGATAATACCCACGGTAGGGATTTTTT
>BTTC01000105.1:0-6564 GCA_036244935.1 bacterium
GTTTAAGCCTGTTGCGCTGTACCGCGCGCGGTACAACCTTTTTGCGGATAACCACGCCAAGGCGTCCCACGTCCAGACTGTTACGGGTATAACGGAACACCACATCCGGTGTTACAAGCCTGCTGCCGGAAAAAACAGCGCGAAAATCCTCGCTTCCTGATAACCGGATATCGAAGGATTTTCTGGCCAACCGTCAGACGGCAAGCCGTTTCCGGCCTTTTCGCCTTCGCCTATTGAGCACCGTGCGTCCGTTTGACGTACTCATACGGCTAATAAAGCCGTGCGTCCTTTTCCTTTTAATTCTGCTTGGTTGATATGTTCGTTTCATAGCCTAGTAAATCTACATTACGCCGGGTTATTGGTCAAATCATTATTTTCTCCCGGGTTGGAAACGTAATAAACGTCGTGCGTCCTGCAGACAATATCCTGCTTTAAAATAACTGGCACCCGTTTTGCATCCTTGAGTGTCGTGGCAGGATTATTGACGGTTTTTTAAGGAGGAAGCAGGATTGAAAACGCAATCGCGCCCGCACTCATCGCGGCTTGCCGCAGGGAGCTTCAAAAAATACACGCTCTTGCCGTTGGTTTCCGTTTTAATCGGAGCGTTTGGTTCGTTAGCGGAACCCGCTGGTTTAACCATGTTCAAAAATATGACCACCTACGCTACATCAAAGGATTTCAGAATTGCATTCGCATTCGATGGCAAGCCGAAGGAGAGCGTTCGTTTTTTCAAGGAGTCGATACAGATAGATTTTGCGGATACGCAGGCCGCGCCGCCAAAGAAAGTATACGAAATCAACCGCGCCGGAATAAGCGCTCTATCCATTTACCAGATCGACCCGCAAACCGTAAGAATACTCATTAAACCAGCTGACGATATGGAAAGGTTACGGAAAAACTTTTCGCTTCATAAGCGGGGCGACAAGTTAATCGTAAAAATTTACACGTATCCGGGTTTGGCAAAGGAAACCGGCCCGGTATCCAAAACCCGCAAGACGGCGGCCGTTAAAGCGGAAAGGCGGGTATCGCCGCACGATGCGCCCAAAATGAATTCATTAACAAAAAAGCGTCCGGCAAGTCCGGCAAGGAAAAAAGCCATTGAAGAACTTACAACTTCTTTAAGCGGTTTTGGACGGCAATCCCCGGCGGCGGCGTCCGGCGATAAACCAGATGATGGCGCAGCGGGTATAAGCGTAGAAAAAGGTTTTCTGGACTATTCGGAGCCTGAGGCTCCGGTTCTTCCCTCCTTCGGAGAGGCCGCCATGAAGGTTGGCGGCTCGCTTGCTATTGTGCTTGCGGTCGTGCTTCTTATCGCGTTCGGGGCCAAGAGGTACCTCTCGGCCACCGGTTCCGGCGTCGGCAAAAAGCGGCAGGTTAAAGTTTTGTCCAACCATTACATCGGCGTAAAAAAAAGCGTGACTCTTGTGGAAATAGGGGGCGAGATACTGGCGCTGGGCGTAACAAACGACAACATAAGCCTTCTGGCCAGATACGATAACCCGGAAAAGATAGAAAAGATAATGCTTAACCACCGCCTGCCGGATCCGCCAGCGGGTATTTTCAAAAAACTGCCTTTCATTCCGTGGGTCGGAGTGAAAAAGAAACCCGCGTCATCCGATTTTTCGAAGGAAGTCGAAAATTACGCGCAAAGTTTGGAGGAAAACGATTCGCAAAAGAAAGAGGCGACAAAGGAGGAGATGGTTTCGAACGCGCAAAGCGTCATAGCCTCACGCCTGCGCGCCATGGAAAGCGGGACGGGGAAAGCGGAATGAACAGGAAATTTCTGCTCGGGGTTTTCTTCGTCGGCTGCCTTGCCGCGCTGCTGCCGCCGCAACCTGTCCTGGCGATTGATATACCCACGATAAACATCGGCGTAGAAGATGCGTCGGAACCGACGCGCGTAGCTACAAGCTTGAAAATACTTTTCATTCTCACCGTACTGTCGCTTGCGCCGGCGCTTTTGATAATGGTTACGTCGTTTGCAAGGATAATCGTTGTGCTTTCTTTTTTACGCCAGGCGATGGGCACGCAGCAGATGCCGCCGAACCAGCTTTTAATAGGACTTTCGCTTTTCCTTACGTTTTTCGTCATGGCGCCCGTATTCATGAGAATAAACGCCGATGCGTTGCAGCCGTATCTGGAAAATGAAATAACGCAGTCCGCCGCATACGAAAAAGGGATCGGTCCATTGCGGAAATTCATGCTGTCGCAGACCAGGGAAAAAGACCTTGCGCTTTTCGTGAAACTTTCAGGAAGCGAAAAGCCGAAAACAGTGGAAGACATTCCCACGCACGTGGTGATACCCGCTTTTATAATCAGCGAGCTGAAAACGGCCTTCCAGATCGGGTTCATGATCTACGTGCCGTTTCTGGTGCTGGACATGGTGATAGCGTCCGTTTTGATGAGCATGGGGATGCTTATGCTGCCGCCGATAATGATATCGCTGCCGTTCAAGCTGATGCTTTTCGTGCTGGTTGACGGGTGGTATCTGATAGTCGGCTCTCTTGTAAGGAGCTTTGGGTAGAGTAGATGAAACATAATTTTACCCTTCGACAGGCTCAGCCCTTCGACAGGCTCAGGGTGACAAGTTCCTGTCATGCTGAGTTTATCGAAGCACGACAAGCTCAGCCCTTCGACAGGCTCAGGGTGACAAAACTTGGAGTTGCAGGTTTATTTAAAATATGACGCCTGAATTCGTAATGGGTTTTGCCCGCCGCGCGATGGAGGTAACCATGATGGTTTCCGCGCCGATGCTGGGCTTCGGCCTTATCATCGGCCTTACCGTATCGATCTTCCAGGCGGTTACGTCCATACAGGAGATGACCCTTACGTTCATACCCAAAATACTGGGCGTTATGATCGCCATCATCATTTTTCTTCCGTGGATGCTGCAGATAATGGTTTCGTTCACGGCGGACATACTCATCAACTTCCCCGTGTGGGTTAAGTGAGCCTTTTCGATTTCAACATCTCGTCTTTCATCGGTTTCGTGATGGTGTTTGTGCGGTTGAGCGGACTTTTTTTCACCATGCCGGTTTTCGGCTCATCCACCGTGCCGATCCACGCGAAGGTCGCGCTTGTAAGCGTTACGTCGTTCATAGTGTTTTCGGTCACCAATCTGCCGCCGGTGGACCTTACGATGTCCGTATGGAAGCTGACGGTTATGTTGGCCGGAGAGCTTGCCATCGGCCTTACCGTGGGTTTCGCCACCCAGCTTGTGTTCACCGCGATCCAGCTTTCGGGGCAGATCATCGGTTTCCAGATGGGTTTTGCCATCGTTAACGTGATGGACCCCACAACGAACTCTCAGGTATCCATCACGGCGCAATTCCAGAATCTGGTGGCGCTCATGATCTTCCTCGCCATAAGCGGCCACCACTGGCTGATTGTGGCGTCGGTGAAAAGTTTCGACCTCATACCGGTGCTGGGTTTTACGCCCAGCGCGTCTCTTGCGGAAACGATGCTGCACCTTACCAGCAACGTTTTTATTACGGCGGTGAAGATAGGCGCACCCATAATGGCAACTCTTTTTTTACTTAACGTCGCGCTTGGCCTCGTTGCCCGTACCGTGCCGCAGATGAACGTATTTATCGTGGGTTTCCCGCTTCAGATAGGCATGGGGCTTTTCATGGTAGGAGCCACGCTGCCGGTGTTCGTGTTCATGTTCAAACGCTCGCTGGCGTCCCTTTTTGAAAATATCATCCTTCTCATGAAACTGATGTAACGGAGACGGAATACTTTGGCCGAAGACGACAAGGATCAGCGTACAGAAACCGCGACGGAAAAACGCCGCGAAGAGACCTTCAAAAAAGGGCGCACGCCGCACAGCAAGGAAGTAAGCTCCACTTTCGTCTTGATGGCGGCGCTTTTTATGCTTTATACAACCGGCGCGAACATGCGGATGAACATCGCCGAACTCATGACAACCGCATTCACGACCAGCGGATCGTACGAGCTTAACGTGTCGACGATACAGCCGGTGATGTTTTATTACATGAAGATGCTGGGTAAAATCCTGGGGCCGCTGATGGCGGGCATCGCCGTGTCTGGAATTATCGCAAGCCTTTTACAAAACGGCGGGTTCGTGCTTTCAATAGATCCATTAAAACCGAAGTTCAGCAAGCTGAATCCTCTTAAAGGGTTTGCGCGGTTTTTCAGCAGGCAGGCATTTGTTGAGCTTATAAAATCGCTTTTCAAGGTATCCATAGTCGGGTATCTCTGTTACCTCGTTTTGAAAAATGAGTGGGGCAATCTGCCCGGTCTAAGCGACCAGGGCATAGAACAGACAATATGGTTCATTGCAAGCGTCAGCGTAAAGCTGATTTTTTACGTTCTTTTGCTGATGCTGATCCTTGCCGTAATAGATTTTGCCTTTCAGAAATACCTCTTCGAGGAAAATCTGCGTATGACAAAACAGGAGGTGAAGGACGAAAGGAAGGAAACCGAAGGTAATCCGCTTATAAAACAGAGAATCCGCTCCATACAGATGCAGCTTGCCCGCCGAAGGATGATGTCGGAGGTGCCGAAGGCGGAAGTGGTAATTACCAACCCGACGCATCTTGCGGTGGCGCTGTCATACGACCGTCTCAATATGCCGGCTCCCACGCTGGTAGCGAAAGGGGCGGGTCATATCGCGCGAAAAATCAAGGAAATCGCCAAAGAAAACGACATCCCAATCGTGGAGGACAGACCTTTGGCAAGGATTTTGTTCAAGTCTGTAGATATAGGCCAATCCATACCGGAAGATCTTTACAAGGCGACGGCGGAAATTTTGGCGTATATTTACCGCCTCAAAGGAAAGGTATTGTAAAACAATATGTTATTAGTAACGCAAACAGGTTCTCATACATACGCAGAACACCGTGCGGATGATGGAAAATTGACGCGCGGCGGAGGGAAAAATGGCGGCTGACAGACAAGTACCGGGTTTTGCCAGGCACAGCGACGTAGCGCTGGCCATCGGTCTCATCGGCGTAATAGTGCTGATGATAATACCGCTGCCGACTCTTTTACTGGACCTTTTGCTGTCGATGTCCATTACCATCGCGATGATAATCATGATGGTATCCATTTACATGAAAAGAGCGCTGGATTTCGCCGCGTTTCCTTCCGTACTGCTTATGGTCACGCTTTTCAGGCTTTCGCTTAACGTTGCCACAACGCGGCTGATACTCATGCACGGATCGGAAGGTACATCTGCGGCGGGCCAGGTGATAGCAAGTTTCGGCGGGTTCGTAGTCGGCGGCAATTACGTGGTCGGCGCCGTAATATTCATTATCCTCGTGCTTATCAATTTCATCGTTATCACCAAGGGTTCCGTCCGCACGTCCGAGGTGGCCGCGCGTTTCACCCTGGACGCAATACCGGGCAAGCAGATGTCCATAGACGCCGACCTCAACGCGGGGCTGATATCCGAAAGCCAGGCGCGCGAGCGGCGGCGCAATCTTGAAAGAGAGGCGGATTTTTACGGGTCGATGGACGGCGCCATCCGGTTCGTAAGGGGCGACGCAATCGCCGGTATCATCATTACGTTGATTAACGTCCTGGGAGGGCTTGCAATCGGCGTTTTGCAGCAGGGCATGAACATTATGGATGCCGTAACGGTTTATACGCTGCTTACGATAGGCGACGGTCTTGTAAGCCAGATTCCGGCGCTTATGGTCTCCACTTCGGCGGGTCTTGTTGTAACGCGCGCCGCTTCCGAATCGGACATGGGCACGGATATAGCCGGCCAGCTCCTTGTTCACCCGAGGGCTTTTACCATAGCCTCCGGCGCGCTTGCGTTTTTCGGCATGATACCGGGGCTGCCGCACATTGCATTTTTCTTTCTTTCCGGCGTCGCGGGCTTGATCGCGTACCTGATCTACCAGGCCAAACAGGAACTTGAATCTGAAAAACAGACCGAGGCGGCAAGGAAGGTTGCGGCGCCGGTTCCCGAGAAGGTGGAATCACTGCTTCCGCTGGATACCATGGAGCTCGAGATCGGGTACGAACTCATACCGCTGGTGGATGCCGCGCAGGACGGCGAATTACTGGACAGAATAAAATCGGTCCGCAGGCAGTTCGCACTGGAAATGGGTTTCATTGTGCCGCCTTTGCATATCAGGGATAACCTGCAGCTCAAGCCAAACGAGTACTCCATACTTCTCAAGGGCGTAAAGATCGCCGGCGGCGAGCTGTGGATTAACCACTACCTGGCCATGGACCCCGGAACGGGCGTGGAACCCATACCGGGCACAAAGACCACGGAGCCGACGTTCGGCCTGCCCGCGCTGTGGATAGCGGAAAGCAGCAGGGAGCGGGCCAAAACGGTGGGCTATACCGTGGTGGACGTGCCGACGGTGCTGACGACGCATCTTAAGGAAGTTATTAAAAATCACGCCCAGGAGCTGCTGGGCCGCCAGGAGGTCAACTCGCTTATAGACACCTTCAAGGAGCACTCCCCGAAGGTGGTTGAAGAGCTTATACCCGGAGTTCTAACGCTGGGTCAGGTACAAAACGTACTTAAAAACCTGTTGAAGGAGGGGGTATCGATACGCGACCTGGGAACCATACTGGAAACCC
>BTTC01000106.1:0-6551 GCA_036244935.1 bacterium
ATCCTGTCGGCCTTGGAATCGGCAATCGCCTCAAATACTCTCGGCGCAAGCATCGCGGCCAGTATGGCTATGACCGCCAGAACGCCGATTATCTCTATTAACGTGAAACCTTTATTACTTCGGAGAATGCTAACTCGCATGGTTTAAACCCCCTATTTTTCTTCCCCAGCGTTATTTATTTTACGTACCTTTCCCTATTGTTCGAGCGGTACCGGATACCTCGCCGATGCCTTCGGAGTCCCCCTGGACACCCCCGATGGGAAAACCACTCATCACCTCGAAAAGCTAAAACTTACTGTATACCACCTCCCTGTCCTACTCCCTCCCTCAGGGTTATATTCATATGTCCTTCATACTCCATTATCATCCATAAATGTTTGCGTTTCAACATTTTTCACTAACTCCTCCGCCCACGCCGGCTACCTCTTCACGGCCTCCGGTCGGCAGTCAGACCACCCCCGAAGACGCACTACCGGCTTCCTTTCGATTAAGCTTCTACCAGTCTGAATTATCTCAAATATCGCGGTCAAATTCAATAAGCCCGCGAATTGACGAATTGGGCAGTTGATATCAGGGTTTTCGGGCCAAAACAAACGTGTGATACGGAAAGATGTCGAGGTTTCGCAAAACTTCAAATCCTGCTTTTTCCATATCTCCCTGTATCTTTTCAGCTTCAATGCGTATTTCAAGCGGCGGCCCGAAGGGGGTTTCCACCGGCTTCCAGTCGATCACGGCAATCGTACCGCCGGATTTTAATATCCGCTTACACTCGTCAAGGTTATCCGCCGCATGGTTGAACTCATGGTAAAGATTTTGCATCAGCGCCGCGTCGGCTGTTCCGCCCGCAAGGGGGATTTTCACCTCCTCCATCAGTACGGGTTTTATATTCTTGACGGTGGTACGTTCCAGTTCGTTTTTCAGCATGTCCAGCATCACCTCGTTTACGTCGCATGCGAAAACAATTCCAACCGGCATTTTCTTGGCAAAAGGTATCGCGGAAAACCCGATTCCGCACCCGACGTCCACAAAAACCTCCGGTTTTTTCAGCTCCATTTTTTCCCAGATCACATCCGGGTTTTCCCACTTGAGCCTTTCCGGGTTTTTTAATTTGTCGAAATTTTCCGGATCGAATTTTTTATCCATGGTTCATTGCCTCTTTCCAATATATCCGTACACCTTGTAAAGGTAAAAGGTTCTTATGCGCTTGCCGTTGCGGTTGATTTTTATTTCACGCGGCGGTTCTCTTTTATCGAAGTCGTAGTATTTTTCGGGCGGATTTTTGAAGCGGTTATCGGCGATAAATACAAAATCGCCCCCTTCGGGCGGGCGGTTGTCCGGAAAAAAATCGAACTGATCGGTCTTGTCGTTAACGCAGTAAACCGGAAGGCGGTTTTGAGTGGCATAGGTAAGCTGCGAGCACATCACCCAATGATGCGCCATTAAAAATTTTTGGTTTTTTGCTGGGAAATCGTTCAGCATTTCTTCGGATTGCGTTGCGACCGCATCCCATCCAAATAGCTCGTTAACGATATCGAACTTGGGTTTTATCGGCAGTATCGTAAAGAAAAAATGGATATAAAATACAACGATCAATAACAAGGAAAACGACAAGGACGCGAATGCGTACTTCCTCCATCGTTCCTTTGACTGCACGAAAAACGCGGCCCACGCGATGATTGCCGTTAAATATCCGAAGGCCGTCCAGTGGGGTTCGGACTCTTTGGTCCACATGCTGATGAAGTAAAAAAACGCAAGCGGCACGGCGGAGTACCAGAAAAGCGCGGCAAACCTTAAATCCTTTTCCACAAAAAGCGATCTGCCGCATCTATAGACCACGTAAAGAAAACCGAACCACAAAAGCGGCGATACGTATAGAGCCTGTCCGCCGAGGAACTCCGCGATGTGGCCGGGCTCGAAGTGCCGGAGGTTTTGATGTCTTTCCACCAGATGAAAACGAAACGAGGGGAAGTCGTTAATGAAATTCCAGATGAGTACGGGTGAAAAGAAAAAAAGCCCCAAAACTCCGCCGAGGTAAATATGCGGTCTTTTAAGATGTTTCCTGTATTCGCCATGCCATGCCAGCATCAAAAGCGTTACCGGCACTAGCGGCAAAATCATATACTTGCTTAGAAGGCCGAGTCCTATCACCGCCCCGGCGGGATACCACAAAAGCTCTTTATCATCCTTCAAAATTCTTACCACCAGATACACAAATAAAAACCAGAAAAAAGCGGCCGGCACATCGGGGACGATCTGCATCGCCGCCACGGAGATCATGGGGACGAGGTTTAATATCAAAAGCGCCCAGAAACCGGTTTCCTCGTCAAAAAGATCCCTTGCGATAAAAAAAACGAAGCAGCATATGCCGGCAAAAATAATCCCGGAGGGAAGTCTTGTCCAGAACATGCCGTCGCCGCCAATTGCCGTTGACAGCCGGATAAGGTAAGCGACCATCGGCGGGTGATCGTAGTAACTCCAGTCAAGATGTCGCGACCACGTCCAGTAGTACGATTCCGAATCGCCGGGTCCCGCGTAGCCGATTATTAAAAGACGAAAAAGCGTAACAACCGCCGCCAGGATAAGGGATCGGGTCTTCCAGTTATTTGGGATGCGCAATAGATTAGACATCCTTGACGCGGCAAACGTTCGCGCCTGCTCTTTCAAGTTTTTCTTCAATGCGCTGATAGCCCCTGTCCAGGTGATAGACCCTTCTTAACTCCGTTTTCCCCCTTGCCGCAAGTCCGGCTATAATCAGCGACGCGCTTGCCCTCAGATCGGTGGCCAGCACTTCCGCCCCGAAAAGCCTGTCAACCCCGTTAACAATCGCGGTGCTGCCGGAATGTTTTATATTCGCTCCCATCCTGCGAAGTTCCGCTATGTGCATGAAGCGGTTTTCGAATACGGTTTCGGTAATAACGCTGGTTCCATCCGCAACGGCAAGCACGGCCATCATCTGCGCCTGCATGTCGGTCGGAAAACCGGGAAACGGAGCCGTTTCCAGATCAACCGGTTTAAGCTTTTCGGGGCCGGTGATTTCAATGAAGTTATCGCCGCACTGCGCCTTACAGCCGGTTTCAACCAATTTAGACGTTACAGACTCCACGTCCGCCGGGTTGCAGTCCTTAAGTACAAGATGGCCGCCTGTTATGGCGGCAGCGGCCATGAAGCTGCCGGTTTCCACCCGGTCAGGGATTATACTTATGTCTGCGGGTTTCAGCTTGCGCCCGCCCTTGATCGTTATCCTGTCCGTTCCCGCTCCTTTTATTTCCGCGCCCATCGATTTCAGCATCTCCGCAAGGAATAACAGTTCCGGTTCCCGCGCGCAGTTTTCCAGCACGGTTTCACCCGCCGCCGCCGTTGCCGCCATCATGAGATTCGCCGTACCGGTTACGGTTACGATGTCAAAATAGACCCTGCCGCCTTTCAGACCGTCAGACGCATCGGCGGTAACGTATCCGTGGTCGAGGGAAATATCGGCGCCGAGCTTTTGAAACCCTTTAAGGTGCAGATTTATGGGCCGCTCACCTATGGCGCACCCTCCCGGCAGCGATATGCGCGCCCCTCCCATACGGGCTATCAGCGGGCCCAGCACAAGGCACGAGGCGCGCATGGTGCGGACAAGATCATAAGGCGCTTCAACGTTTTTGAGGTTTTCGCTGTTCACGGCAAGTACGTTTTCACCATCCCATCCGATCTCTACGCCAAGACCGGAAAGGAGCTTTATGGTTGTATCGATGTCCCGAAGCCTGGGAACGCGCGAAATCACGAACCTGCCGGGACATAACAGCGTGGCGCAAAGTGCGGGAAGCGCCGCGTTCTTGGCCCCCGAAATCTGGATTTCCCCCTCCAGCCTGCGTCCGCCTTCTATGACTATTTTATCCATTTACGTAACGGAAAAGTAATGCGCCGCCAGCGTAACCGGAAGGCTTGTTTGGTTGCCGGGATGAATCGTCATTTATAATTATGTTTTAACATCAACACGAATGGGGCCTGACTTTATGTTTCACTTTGTTCCCTTACTACGAGGTTGCCGCTGTTGAATTTGACCAGTTTCCCCCAACTGATTTTTCCGTTATCACAAAACTTTTTAAAGAATTCTTCTGTAAACAAATTCGTGATTCCGTTTCTTTCCTTTTTAAACTTATCGTTGTGCTTTTTAGATTTATATCCTAAAGGCTCTATTATGCCGGTATAAAGATTTTCATTTCCGCTGATGAAGTACCAGAAATTCTGGCCCACTACTTTTAGATATCCTCTTACAAAAGACGTTTTTACTCTGCCGTAACAGATTCCCAAAACAGTTTGGACGTTTTTTGTGTGATTGGATTGTTTCAAAACTTTTTGGGCCGTTTTAAAATCCTCTTCCTGTTTGTTTTGTTGACCACTGTTGCCCCAGTTAGGTCCCGATTTAATTGAAACCAAATAATGAATATTTTGCCGGTTAAATTCCAAATCAATGCCGGTTGCCGCGGATTTTCTTCCCCCGCATGTCTTGTGCGCGATAAATATGGCCAAATCTTCCAGAAAATCACCGAAAAGTTTTTCTTCAGACGAAGAAAGATAGGCATCCAGAATTCCTTGTATTAATTCAGACGCCAAAGTTACATTCTTCGCCTTGAACAAGTAAGGATTTTTCTTTCTTAAAATATTGTCAAGATTCAACCCGGCAAGCGATTTGATTTTATTTTGATGAAAAGAATTTATGTTTGAATTTACGAATTCTTTTATCTCAACCAGATCGACTTCTTTCATAAAGGTAGAAGCCTTCCGAACTTTCCTTCGATCTCCTTTTCAGCCAATTCACAAAAATCTCTATCTTTATCGATACCGATGTATCGGCGTTCCAGCGACGCTGCGGCTATCGCGGTAGACCCGGCGCCAATGAACGGATCAAGGACGATGTCATTTTCCTTCGTAAACAATTTAATGAACCATTGGGGCAAAGATAAAGGAAACGAAGCGCTGTGCTTTCTGTTGGAGCATTCCGTAGCCAGATGTAACACATTGGTTGGGTAAGCTTTGTCTCTTCCAACCCAATTCGATATGTTTTTGCCGAATACGCTTTTCACTTTGGATTCATCACGCGTTCTGTCCGTGTCGCTTAATTTTTTAAGTCTGGCGTTTGCCCAATTTCCCATAGGAACCATGACATTGTCCTGATACATACCGAACTTTTTGCTCTTGTTGAACTGGAGGCACCTTTCCCACGCGTCTCTGAATCTGTTCGGCCATTTGCCTGGATAGCAATTTTTTTTGTGCCATATAAACTCCTCGGTCCACAGCCAGCCCCGTTTCTTCATTTCCAGAATAAGTTCTATGACATAAGTATGTCGTTCCCCGTTAACGGCCTTTTCCTTGATGTTTAAAATAAATGTTCCCGACGGTTTAAGGACCCTTAAAAACTGTTCGGATTTAGGAATAAACCAATCAACGTATTCTTTTGGGGATATCCCCCCGTAAGTATTTTTTCTATTATCCGCGTATGGGGGTGACGTAATAATCAGATCTATGCAATTTTCAGGAAACGTTTTTAGTATCTCTTCACAATCGCCGCACGTGATCTTGTTTAAATACGGCGCCATTTCATTTCTATCTGGTAACGAAACGATCTTTCTTCTTGTTTCAGGAGAAATTATCTCAATTGTCATTTTAATTAAAAACCCTTGAGCGTATTATTATTTCATGCCGCAAACCGCCGTTACCGTTCTCCAGTTCCCTGCAAGATCACGTGAAAATTCTACGTCCGTCCATACGTTTTCGTCAAAGTGTTTTTCAACCTTTTCTTTTTGATCGTATCCGATTTCGCAGTAAAACACGCCTCCCGGTTCAAGGTAATCCGCAGCCCTGTCAACAAGCGTCTTGATTACCTTCATCCCGCCGTCTCCCGCGAAAAGCGCGACGGACGGTTCGTATTCGCGCACTTCAACCTGAAGCGTATCACTCAACTTTTCATCCACGTAAGGCGGGTTGGACACTATAAGATCGAACTTCCCGTTAACCGCATCGAACAAATCGGACAGTGTGAATTCCACGTTACCCGCGCCAAGATTCCGGGCGTTTTGTTTTGCGACCAGAAGCGCATCGGGCGATACGTCGCAGGCGGTTATTTTCCAATCCGGCCGTTCCAGCACTAATGAAAGCGCGATGCAGCCGCAACCGGCGCCGACGTCCAGCAACGAGATCCGCCGATGGCCGTCGAACCTGTTCAGAATCGCCTCCACCATCTCCTCGGTTTCGGGACGCGGTATCATGACCGAGCGGTTTACGAAAAACGCGCTTTTATAAAATTCCTTTTTGCCGATGATGTACGCCACCGGTTCGCCCGCTGCGCGGCGGTTTATATGATCCCCGTATACGTATAAATTTTCAGCCGAATGACCGATTTTCAGCGGCGCGTATAAAGGCAGTTCAAGCCTGTCGATACCCAAAGCGTGTGAAAGGAGTATCTCGGCATCCAGTCTTGGGCTGTCTTTACCCGCCAACGCAAGGAGCGCCGTCCCTTCGGCGAGGAGTTCGTCAAAATCCGCCGTTTTTATCTTAACCACTTTCCG
>BTTC01000107.1:0-6458 GCA_036244935.1 bacterium
GAAAACAACCGCGTAAAGTTCAACGCCCATAGAGTATCAAGGTTACCAGCTTAACCCGCTTTATTCAGGAATAAAGCAGGTTAATACAGGAATCTTCAATTACCGCTACCGCGAAAGTTAAAATACAGGGGGCGATAAGGGGAGCCGTGGTTATTGCTTATCCGTCGAGTTAATGTAAACTCTCGGGGTTATGGATTATAAGGATACTCTCAACCTGCCCAAAACGGATTTCCCGATGAAGGCCAAGCTGAGTTCGCTGGAGCCTAGAATTCTGGCGGACTGGAAGGACATCTACGGCAGGATACGCGAGGCGCGCAAAACCGCACCCCGGTTCATACTCCACGACGGGCCTCCATACGCGAACGGCGATATACACATGGGGCATGCGCTCAACAAGATACTCAAGGACATCGTCGTGAAGATCAAGACCATGCAGGGTTTTGACGCGCCATTCGTGCCGGGGTGGGATTGCCACGGGCTGCCGATAGAGCATCAGGTGGATAAGCGCCTCGGCGGGAAAAAAGCAGGCGTAAGCCGCGCCGAAAAGCGCAGGATGTGCCGCGAATACGCGCTGGAGTTCGTGCAAAAGCAAAAGGAGTCCTTTGTACGGCTCGGCATATTCGGGCACTGGGAAAAACCCTACCTTACAATGGACTACCGTTACGAAGCGATGATCGTGCGCGAGCTGGCCAAGTTCATGGACAGTGGTTCGCTTTACCGGGGATTGAAACCGGTTCACTGGTGCACTTCGTGCCGCACGGCGCTGGCCGAAGCGGAGGTGGAATACTCCGACCATACCTCGCCGTCGGTCTATGTAAAATTTCCCATCGCGCCTGAAGATGTTCGAAAACTGGGTCTGCCGGAGGATAAAGAGGCGGCCATGCTGATATGGACAACCACGCCGTGGACTATTCCGGCGAACCGCGCCGTGTGCGTACATCCCCGGTTCGATTACTCCGCCGTGGAATATGAAGACACGATACTTATAGTCGCCACCGATCTTGCCGACCGTATACTTTCTACGCTGCTCGGCGCAGGCGGGGTTGACTACAAATGTATAAAGCGCATAAAGGGTTCCGAGCTTGAAGGCGTACAAACGCGGCACGCTCTTTACGACAGGAAATCGCCGGTGATTCTGGGCGAACACGTAACGCTGGATCAGGGGACGGGTGTGGTTCATACGGCCCCCGGCCACGGTCAGGAGGATTATTCCGTAGGCTTGAAATACGGCCTTGAAGTTTTTAATCCGGTGGGGCCGGACGGACGTTTTCAGCCAGACCTCGAGTTCTTCGGTGGAAGTAAAGTGCCGCAGGTCGATAATGAGATAATCGAAAAGCTGAAATCCACCGGAAGGCTTCTGCACGGTGATACCTTAAGCCACTCGTACCCGCACTGCTGGCGATGCAGAAAACCGGTCATATTCCGCGCCACGCCGCAGTGGTTCATCAGCATGGAGGTAGACAATCTGCGCCGGAAGGCGCTTGACGAAATCCGGCAGGTGACATGGGTTCCGTCGTGGGGCAGGGACCGCATTTACGGCATGGTGGAAAACCGGCCTGACTGGTGCGTATCGCGTCAGCGCTCGTGGGGAGTGCCGATAACGGTACTTCACTGCGTTGAATGCAAAACTCCGCTTATCGACGGCGGGGTGGCGCGCAAAGCCGCTGACGAAATGGAAAATCACGGCGCGGACGTCTGGTTTGAGCGCGATGATATGAAAAAATTTTTGCCGGATGGCGTTTCGTGCAAGGAATGCGGCAGCCGCCGGTTTACAAGGGAAGAAGACATCCTGGACGTGTGGTTCGATTCCGGCGTAAGCCACGCCGCCGTGCTGAAAGAAAACAGCCGTCTGGCGTGGCCCGGCGATCTGTACGTCGAGGGTAGCGACCAGCATCGCGGCTGGTTCCAAAGCTCGCTTCTCGCCTCCGTCGGAACCGGCGGGAAAGCTCCTTACAAAACGGTACTCACGCACGGCTACGCCGTCGACAGGGAGGGCAAAAAAATGTCCAAGTCGGTAGGCAACGTGATAAGTCCGGAAAAAGTTGTAAAAAATTACGGCGCGGAAATTTTGAGGCTCTGGATATCCTCCGAAAACTACATGGAAGAGGTTCGCATATCCGATGAAATCCTTAAAAGACTTTCCGAGAGCTATCGGAAGATAAGGAACACGCTGCGCTTCATGCTGGGAAATCTTTACGATTTCGACCCGGCAAGCGACTGCGTACCGCACGATAAGCTGGAGGAACTCGACCTTTACATACTCGATAGGGCCGCCGATATGCAAAAAAACGTGCTGGCCGCCTGTGAGAAATACGAGTACCACGTTTTTTATCACATGGTCAACAGGTTCTGCGTCGTCGATTTAAGCTCCTTTTACCTCGATATAATCAAGGACAGGCTTTATACGTTTCCGCCGCGTTCGAAAGGCAGAAGGGGCGCCCAGACCGTTCTGTATAATCTGCTTCAGATGATGGTTCGCCTGATCGCGCCTGTATTGAGTTTTACGGCGGAGGAGATATGGCAGGCGATACCCGGGTATGCCGACGGAACGTCGGTTCATACGCAAACCTTCATCGACGTTGAAAAATGGCGGCAGCCCGAAGAGTTCCGCAGCCGGTGGGACATCATATGGAATTGCCGCGAAGAGGTTTTAAAAGTTCTTGAGGAAAAAAGACGCCAAAAAGAGATCGGTCATTCACTGGACGCCGGGGTGCGTCTTACGCTGGCCGAAAATGAATACGAAGCGTTAAAACGGTACGGTGATGAATTACCGTTCATATTCATCGTATCCCAGGTTGATCTTATAAAAGGCTCCGCATTCGGTATAGATGTGGAAAGGGCCGATGGTGAAAAATGCGAGAGGTGCTGGAATTACAGCCGAGACGTGGGGCGCAGTGAAGAGCATTCGAATGTTTGCGGCAGGTGCGCCCGCCATCTTGCCGAGTTAATTTTGCGGTAAAAAGTTAATTTTGCGGTAAAATTTAAAACCATGGAAGAAAGATTGTTCTCAAAACGCTTCGGGCCTTTGATTATCGGCTCTTTGCTTATACTCGTACTGGATCAGTATACAAAATACCTTATACGCCAGAATATGGGGCTTTATACTTCTGCTCCGATCATAGATGGATTTTTCAATTTAACCCACATCGCCAACCCCGGCGTGGCGTTCGGGATAGGCGCACGCGTACAGGGAGAGTGGCTGAAACGCCTTTTCATTCTTGTATCGGTTGTTGCCGTTGCAATTCTGATTGCGGTCTACCGCGAGGTGGAAGCCAAAGAGCCGTTTTTAAAAACCGGCCTGATATTCATATGCGGAGGCGCGCTGGGCAATCTAATCGACCGCTTTATGATGGGAGAGGTAACCGATTTTCTGGATTTCTACTGGGGACGCCATCACTGGCCCGCCTTTAACGTGGCCGATTCGTGCATATCGATAGGGATAGGAATCATAATCACCTCGTGGATATTATCCAGCTTTCGCGGCGCGCATCACCAATCCGCATCGGACGGCGAAAAGTAAAAGTTTGACGTTGCGGTATGCAGGTTTTACCCTGTAAAGTAAGCGGAGCGGTTACCCGATAGATAATGTATGAGAGATAAAAAACCATGAAAATAGACGGTATGAGACCGCCGGAAGGCGGCGGCGAGATTCCAAAAAAGAAAGCGGAAAAAACATCAGGCAAGCCGTTCGAGTCGTTTTTAAAGGAATCGGCTTCCGCGCCGAAGGAAAAAAGCGGAGCCGCGCCACTTCCTCCACCCGCCGCGCATACGCCGGTTTCGGCGCCCGCCGGTCAGGCCGTCCAGACGCAGGCGGTAAAACAGGTGGAATCGCTGCTTGCCGATCTGGAGTTTTACAGGAACATTCTGGGTAAAAGCGACGTCCCGCTTCCACGCCTTGAGCCGATGGCCGAAACTTTGATGAAAAAAAAGGATTCGCTGACGGTCATGCTGCCGCACGTTGACGATCCCGAATTAAAGGATTTGATTACCCAAACCGCCGCTCTGGTAATAAACGAAAACAACCGTTTACATTTGAACTGACCGGGCGGTTAAGTTCATTTTGTTTCTGCATATACCTTGATTCCCGGTTAGGAAAATGCAGAGTCCATGTTTCTGAACTGTCTTCGTTTGCCTTCGACGTTCACAAGAAAAATCATTTTTTCAAATGAAAATTAAGTGAGATAATGGTAGTTGAACGTTATAAAAAACCTGAAAAAAATCTTCGGAGGGAAAAATGGAATTCTGTATCTACAAGATAAACCAGACAGGGGAATATAACGCCGATGTTCTTGCCAAGTTCCCCGGTGGAAGCCGCGAAGGTTATACGGTACTTGAATGCGGGTACAAGACGCGCGATGAAGCTATGCAAAGGATCAAGGAAATCGAAAAAACTTCGGAAAAATAAAAACGCGTAGCGTTGTTGTCGCGCGGGACTATGGCGTTTCACGTTTTACCTTAGAAGCGTTCATATATACAACAGCTTTGAACCGCTAGAGCGTTTCAAGCTCTGGCAGATACGATAGATATTCCAACAGGTCTGAATATCAGGACATTACGCATGTGCATCGTCATGGTAAAGCAATATGCTTTAGCCTAAAAAATTCTTATATCCTCCCAAAGTTAATTTTTATTTGACACTTACGCCGCTTTTCTGTAAAAATATCGATTTTTGGAGGAGGGGGTTAACGTTTAGTCACTCTTTAAATCAGATCAATAATGGAGAGTTAAAGTGGCCAAGTTACTTGAAGGTCCCGCAATGGGGCTGTTCCGAAAGTGGGGCGTGACTACGCCTCATCATGTAGTAATTTCCAGCGCTTCGCAGCTTAAGGGTCTCGCGGATTCCAACCCGTGGATGAACGAAAGCAAAATGGTGGTGAAGGCTCACGAAGCGTTGGGCAGCCGGTTCAAACTTGGGCTGGTGAAGGTGGGGCTGGACATCGGCGGCGTTGAAAAAGCCACGGAGGAAATTCTTGGCCGCGAAATATCGGGACTGAAAATTTCCCAGGTGATCATTGCGGAGATGATCGAGCACGAAGAAGAGTTTTATCTGGCGGTACAGTCAAACCGCGAAGGCGCGGAGATTCTCATGGCGAAGTTCGGCGGCGTCGACGTGGAGGAGAACTGGGAGAAAGTTAAACGAACATTCGTTGAGGTTGGAGAAAAACCGAGCACTGACCAGTTGGTCAAATGCGCGAAGAGCGCCGGTTTCAAGGGCGAGCTTGCGGACAAGGTGGCCGGTTTCGCCAAGAGGCTTTACGAGTGTTACGACAATGAGGACGGCACATACATAGAGATTAACCCGCTTATCTTTAACGCCGTAACAAACGAGCTGGTGGCGTTGGACGCCGTGACGCTGCTTGACCAGGACGCAAGGTTCCGCCACCCCGACTGGGATTTTTCCTTCGCTTCGGAATTCGGGCGCGCTTATACGGCAAACGAAAAAAACATCATGGAAATCGACCGCCAGGTTAAAGGATCCGTGAAACTCATAGAAATACCGGGCGGCACCACGGCGCTGCTGCCAGCCGGTGGCGGAGCATCCGTATTTTATTCGGACGCCGTAATAAATCTCGGCGGCACAATCGCCAATTACTCCGAATATTCCGGCGATCCGCCCGCGTGGGCCGTTGAAGCTCTCACCGACAAGGTATGTTCCCTGCCCGGTGTGAAAAATATAATAGTCGGCGGGGCAATCGCAAACTTCACGGACGTTAAAGTGACGTTCGCCGGTATTATAAACGGCTTTCGCAAGGCCAAAAAGCAGGGGAAGCTGGAGGGAGTAAGAATATGGGTGCGCCGCGGCGGGCCGAACGAAACCGCGGGTCTGGCGGATATGAGGGAGCTGAAAAACGAGGGGTTTGATATTGAAGTATACGACCGATACACGCCGCTTACCGATATCGTAAACATGGCCATAGGTGAAAAGGTGGAAGGGCAATGAGTATCTTAGCTGACGAAAATACGAAAATAGTAATTATCGGCGGTCCGGCCGGAGTTAACGCAGCCAAGCGGATGGCCGAGTTCTGCCATCTGGTTGGATCGGATTTCTCTGTAAAGGCGTTTGTCTTTCCGCCGGATGCGGGGAAGTCTGCCGACATAGTGATGGGCAGTCACATAGTAACCGTCCCGATTTACGGAACGCTGGAAGCTGTCACCAACGACCACGACGTAAATACCGTTTTGGTTTATGTCGCCCCGAACCGCGCTACGAAGGCGGCGATGGATGCCTTCGATAACGAGAGTATAAAGGTAATTTCGATGATAACCGAGGGTGTGCCTGAAAAGGATGCGAAACTGCTTATCAGAAAATCAAAGGAAACCGGAAAGATAATGAACGGTCCTTCGGCCATCGGGGTAATGTCTGCCGGGAAATGCAGGCTGGGCGTTGTGGGCGGCGAGTACAACAACCTCATACTCAGCAAGCTTTACAGGCCGGGATCATTCGGAGTTCTTACAAA
>BTTC01000108.1:0-6427 GCA_036244935.1 bacterium
GACGTATCCCACGGCAGGGTTGGCTCCGCGCGCGATACTGCGGAATCTCCCCTGCGTTTTAATCATGTACTCGTAGGTAGTATAAACCCCGGCATCCGGTTCGGGTTCGTCTATCCGGCCGCATGCCGCCAAAAACAAAACAACCAGAATAACCGCCGCCTTTTTCATGCCGCCGGTTTTCTGGCGCGTATGAGACTGCATATGCCGAAAGTTAATGGCGCCGTCGTAACATCGTCAAAACCGGCATCCATGAAGATTCGCTTCAATACCCGCCCGTCGGGAAAAGTTCTGACCGATTCCGGGAGGTATGAATATGCGGAGTCGTGTCCCGATACCATGCGTCCGATAAACGGCAGCACGCGCGTAAAATACAGGAAATATATTCCTCTTACAACCGCGTTTGCCGGTTTGGAGAACTCAAGAATAACCACGCTCCCCCCCGGTTTAAGAACCCTTAATATTTCCTTCAAGCCTGCTTTGAGGTTCGAGAAATTACGGATGCCGAAAGCGCAGGTTACGCCGTTGAAGCTGCCGCCCCTGAATGACAGCGCAAGCGCGTCCACCCGATGATAAGAAATTTTCATACCAGCGGATTTGCGTATGCCGATCTTAAGCATTTCGTGGCTCAGGTCGGCCGCGATCACCCTTACGTCTTTGCCGCTGTTAAAAATTTCCGCCGCCATGCCGCCTGTTCCCGCCGCCACGTCGAGATACAAACCGGAGTTGGGAGCAAGCGTTTTTACAGCCTTTTTACGCCAGCGGCGGTCGACCCCAAAACTTAGCAGGCTGTTAAGCAGGTCGTAAGTCGGCGCGATTGCCGAGAATAGCCTTTCGATCTCCTTCGCGTTTTTGGACAGCATCCGTATAGACTACACAAGTCAAACTGACGGGGGAAGGAAATAGCTGCTTGCGGCTGTCCCGGTTTTTCATTTCCATTGCCGAGTGTGCTGGGGTATCATGCCTTTGGTTGATTCAAAATATTAAGGAGGCTTTTTATGGATTCGTCGATGCTTGCCGCCGGTATCCTGCTGTTCATGTTACTGGCTTCTTCCGTCAAGATAATTATGGAATACGAACGCGGGGTTATCTTTTTGTTTGGAAAATATTTCACAACTTACGACAAGGGGATTAAATTCGTCATCCCGGCCCTGATGATAATGCGGCGGGTGGACATGCGTATAATCGCGCTCGACGTGCCGCCGCAGGACATAATAACCAAAGACAACGTATCCATAACGGTTAACGCCGTGGTGATGTACAGGGTGATGGAAGCGGAAAACGCCATTATCAAGGTTAGCGACTATCATTACAACACGGCGCAGATGTCGCAGACAACGCTTCGCGCAGTACTCGGCCAGTCCGAGCTGGACGAAATCCTCGCACAGCAGGAAAAACTTAACGCCCGGCTGCAGGAGCTTATCGACAGGCAGACGGACCCGTGGGGCATAAAGGTTACGTCGGTTGCGATAAAGCACGTGGACCTGCCGCAGGAAATGAAAAGGGCCATGGCAAAACAGGCTGAGGCGGAAAGGGAGCGGCGCGCCAAGATCATAAACTCGCAAGGCGAGTTCCAGGCCGCTGAAAATCTGCATGAAGCCGCGGCGATAATGGCCAAACAACCCATCGCGATCCAGCTGAGATACCTCCAGACCCTTAAGGAAATCGCATCCGAAAACAACAGCGTTACTACGGTGTTCCCGCTGCCGATGGACATGTTCGAGTCTTTCAGGAAGCTGGTCGATAAATTCACGGAAAAATCTGCGGACTGATCCAGAGGGTGGCCGGCGCTGTAAAAAAGTTTTTCAATAAAACGGTCGTTCCTTTGCTCGGTTTTTTCTGGATTTTCTTTACCGGCCTGACGCTGCGGGTAAAAGTGATCGGTAAAGAAAACGAAGATTTTGTCTATAAAAACGGCTGCGTCCTGGCCTTCTGGCACAGCCGCCTCTTTTACATGCCGTATCACTTCCGGTGGCAGAAAAGGTGGCGGATACTTGTCTCGCCAAGTTCCGACGGCGACATAATTAACGGAGTTTTGCGGCTTTTCGGATTTTATACGGTTCGGGGTTCGTCGTACAAACAACCGGCGCGGGCTCTTATTTCGCTTGCCAGAAAGGTGAAAGGCGGCGCATCCGCCGTGATGATAGCGGACGGTTCGCGCGGGCCCGCCAATGCCGCGCAGCCAGGTTCCGCGGCGCTGGCAAAACTTACCGGCAGATCAATCGTGCCGCTGGCCTTCGGTGCGGAAAAAAATAAAAGGCTGAACAGCTGGGATAAAACCGTTTTACCGATGCCGTTTTCGAGGGTTAACATGGTCTTCGGCAAACCCATAAAGGTGGACAAAGATTCCGATGATAAACAGCTCGAACTTAAGCGGTTGGAACTTGAACTGGAACTTAATAAAATTACCGGATTAGCGGATACGTTTTGATGTCAAGGTTGCATCTTTGCGGCGATAAGGTTATACAGCCACGCGAATATGGCTCCGCTTATAGAGCCATCGACGAAACCGTATGCAAACCCTATGACGCTTCCCACCGGACTTATATCGTACCCGACGTAAAAACGGCTTATGAATAAGGACTCACTGCCGGAACCTTCCAACATGATCAGCCACCAGGTCATCAGGAAAATTGCGATGCTCCAGAAAATCCCGCAGGCGAGAGCCATAGCTTTTATATTAAATTTCATCTCCGTAATTTCCTTTATCGTCAGACCGGTACAAATAAAGTCTACCATAAAACTATCCGCCTGTTAATAATGTAAGCATTACTTATGCGAAAACGTAATTTGGTCGTAGCGGTGGAAAACAAAGGGCGGAGACGGAGATACTACGCTTCGCCGCATGATAGTGAACAAAGTCAAAACAGTAATATAAAACCCCATATAAAAATTCTTTGATGATATATCTTTACAACCTTGTTCTTTTATTCTTTGTCTTTCTTGCTCTGCCGTACGTGAGTTACAGGCTGCTGGTAAAAAAGGACAAAATTTCGGCCTACGGCCAGAAGCTGGGGATGTACGACATCACGCCGCCGCGAAAGGGCGGCGTATGGATTCACGCCGTATCGGTGGGCGAAACCAACACGGCGATTCCGCTGGTGGAGGAATTTTCAAAACGAAACCCGGACGTACCCGTCATCTTTTCAACCGGCACCGCAACCGGACAGGCGCTTGCCCGCAAAAAACTTGCCGACGACGTTACGCTTGCATACTTCCCGTTGGATTTTCCTATGGCCGTCTGGTCGGCCCTGTCGTTTTTCTCGCCTGCCGTAATAGTCTTCATGGAAACGGAAATCTGGCCCAATTTCATCTACCAGGCAAGCAGGGCGGGACGAAAAACGATGCTTGTAAACGGCAGAATTTCCGACCGCTCATACGAAAGGTATCGGAACTTGAAATGGTTCCTGGCGCCGTTCATGAATTCCATCAACCGGCTGCTTATGCAGTCCGATACCGACGCGGAAAGGGCGGTAACGCTCGGCGCCGAAAAGGAATCGGTGCGGGTAACCGGCAACCTGAAGTTCGACAGACCGCCGCCCGGCGAAAATGAGAGCAGGGAAGAAATCCGCCGGATTTTCGGCATACCGGCAAAGGCGTCGGTTGTGATTTTCGCCAGCACGCATCCGGGTGAGGATGAGTTGTTTTTAGACGCCTCTATAAAACTCAAATACGAAATCGAAGATATTTTTACCATCATAGCGCCGCGCCATGTGGAGCGTACCGCCGACATAAAGAAATTGTGTATTGAATATAAACTTCCGGTGCGGCTGCGTTCCGAGGAAGGCGAAACGTCCGGGTTTACGGTTATGATTCTCGATACGTATGGAGAATTAGCGAAACTTTACGGGGCGGCGGACCTCGCGGTCATGGGCGGCAGCTTTATACGGCACGGCGGCCAGAACCCGCTGGAAGCCGCCGCGTGGAAACTGCCTGTAATATTCGGCCCGCACATGGAAAACTTCAGGGATATTTCACAAAAACTTCTAGATTCCCGAGGCGCCGTAAGGGCAGGCGATAAGGCGGAACTCATTGCAGCCTCGGCAAAATGGCTTGCGGATAAAGACGCCGGACAAAAGGCAGGTTTGCGCGGTTACAACGTAATACTGGCAAACCGCGGCGCATTGAAAAAAACTGTTGAGGCAATTGAAGATTTACTTGAGAATTAGATGGTAATGAAGGAAGGAGTCAAGTTGCGGGATAAACCAAACGTCGATTTTAGCGTCGAACCGCTAAAGGGAGACGCCTCGGATCGCTCTTACTTCCGCCTTACGTTCAGCGGCGATAACGCATTCCCCAAAAGCATCGTCCTGATGAAAATGGAATCCCCGTTCAAGGAGGACGATTTCGACTTCACAAAGCTTCAGAACTTCCTGACGAAATGCAACGTACCGGTACCTCGAATCTATCTCACCAATCCCGCCAGGGGGTTTATTTATCTCGAAGACTGCGGTGACGCGCTAATGGCGGAGAGCGTAATCGGCATGAAAGAAAGTGAGCTTATGGCGGCGTACAGGAGGGCGCTGGACGTACTGCTTACGCTGCAGCTGGAGGGTACGCGGAGGATGGACGAAAAAAATCCGGCGGGCGCGCGCAGGTTCGATACGCCGAAATTCATGGAAGAGCTTGACCACACGAAAAGACATTTTATAAAGGGTCTGAATGGTAAGTCCTTATCAGGCGCAGATGAAAACCGGCTTGAAAAAATTTTTACGCAACTCGTCGGCCCCATAGAAGGGGAACCGTTTGTCTTTACCCACCGCGACTATCATTCCCGGAACATAATGCTGAAGGGGGATCGCATCTTTATCCTTGATTTTCAGGACGCGCGCATGGGACCGATCCATTACGATCCCGCGTCGCTTTTGTTCGATTCCTATGTAAAACTGACTGACGAAACAAGAAACGAGCTGGTTGACTACTTCATAGACAGATGGAACCTCAACGCGAGCCGCAAGCTGGATAAAAAAAACTTCTACAGCATGTTCCGCCGCGTAAGCCTCCAGCGCAACCTTAAGGCGCTCGGTACGTTCGGGTATCAGGCGGTGGTAAAAGGCAACCGGTTTTACACGCGCTTTGTGCCCGATACCGTTGAATACATCCGCGTGAACGTCCAAAAACTTGACGAACTGAAAGGGGACGCCGAGTGGCTGCTTTCACTTATCGAAAAGGAATAATAAGATAGCCGTTATGCCTGAAGTAAAACTATCCCGTATCGGCATCGTGATAAAGCCGGAAAGCGGTCTCGCGCCGGAGGCGGTCGGAAGAATACTGGCGTGGGGGAAAAACAAAGGCGTCGAGTTCGTGCTGGACGAAAAAACCGCCGGACTGTCCAAAGCAAAAGGAGTGGATCAAAAAACATTTTTGGACTCCGTGGATGCGCTTATCGTTCTGGGGGGGGACGGTACAATGCTCGCGGTTGCCAGGATGGTCAAGGAAAAATCCATTCCGCTGCTTGGTGTCAATCTTGGGAATCTGGGGTTCATGACCGAGGTGGCGTTCGGTGAAATCGAAACCGCTCTGGACAAGATATTTTCCGGCAATTACGCGATAGAGGAGCGGATGATGCTCGATTTTTTTGTGGAAAACGGAAGCGTGAAAAACGCAGAGGTGGCGCTGAACGAGGTTGTATTCGGAAGCAAATCGACGGCCAGGATGGTGGAGCTATCCACAACGGTGAACGGACAGCACGTTAACCGTTACAGGGCGGACGGGCTGATCGTTTCCACCCCCACCGGTTCCACCGCCTATGCGCTTAGCGCTGGCGGCCCCATTCTTTACCCGGTGCTTGATTCCCTTCTGATATGTCCCATATGTCCGCACACGCTTACAAACAGGCCCATTGTAATCCCGGGAGACGCGGAGATCGGCGTGCACATAATAGAGGGGCAGGAAGATATAATCGCCACTATCGACGGTCAGGTAAGCATCGATATAACCGACCGGGACCGTTTGACGCTAAGGCGTTCGGATAAAGTTACAAGGCTTATAAAAGTGCCGGACCGCACCCACTACGAAGCGCTGAGAAGCAAGCTGGGATGGGGAGGAACTTCAGACGCAACGTGTTAGGGAATGCTTAAAAATCTTCGTATTAAAAACATCGGCCTGATATCCGATCTCTCGGTGGAGTTCGGAGCCGGGTTTAACGTGCTTACCGGCGAAACGGGCGCCGGGAAGTCGATGATACTCTCCGCGCTTTACATGATTCTGGGTGAGCGCATGGCCATGAGCCTGTTGAAAAAAGGACGGTCAGGCGGTATGGCCGAAGCGCTGTTCGACGAAAAATATCTTTATACGGCGCGTGAGCTTTTGCGGCGGCACGGAGTTTTTTCAGAAGAAGGCGAGTTCATAGTACGTCGGCTTATATCGCCGGACGGCAAAAGCCGCGCTCTGGTTAACGGGTCCGTAATAAACCTTTCCGCGTTAAGGC
>BTTC01000109.1:0-6394 GCA_036244935.1 bacterium
GACGTCCTATGGATTCCGTTTGCGACGCGGCGCATCCGCCCGCCTTGCCGATGGTGGTGAACATCTCAAACGGGTTGCCCTCTTCGTCCTCGTTGATAGTGACGTAGATGTTTCCGCAACCCGTGGTGAATCTTTGCGTTGTGCCGCGCATCATGCGGGGGCGCGGTTTTACCTTGAGTTTTTCTCCCTTTGCTTCGGCCTCGTCTTTTTTCTGGCCGGTTTTAGTTGCGCCGGTAGAAAGCACCTGACCCGCGCGCGAACCGTCGCGATAGATGGTAATTCCCTTGCACCCCATGCTGTACGCAAGCAGGTAAGATTTTTTTACATCATCGGTCGATGCGCCGCTGTGGAAGTTGATGGTTTTGCTTACGGCGTTATCGGTATATTTCTGGAAAGCGGCCTGCATACGCATGTGCCATTCCGGCGCTATGTCGTGCGCGGTTACAAAAATATCCTGAACCTTTCGGGGTACTTCCTTCAAACCCCGCACCGAACCGTGATGGGAAATTGCCTCCATCAGTTCTTTAGAGTAAAAACCGTTTTTCTTTGCAATACGCTCGAATATCGGGTGTACCTCGATGAGCTTGTCGTTATCCATCACGTTGCGGACGTAAGAGATGGCGAATACAGGCTCGATGCCGGACGAGACTCCGGTGATAATCGATATGGTGCCGGTGGGCGCAATGGTTGTGGTGGTTGCGTTACGCATCGCCGGCGCGCCGGGCGTATCGTAAATGCTCCCTTTGAAGTTCGGGAACGCCCCCCGTTTTTCCGCAAGCGCGATAGAAGCCTTTTTAGATTCTTCGTTGATGAAGTTCATCAACTCTTCGGCGATATTGACCGCGTCCTCGGAGTTGTAGGGAACGCCCATAAGAGCCAGCATGTCGGCAAACGCCATAATGCCGAGGCCTATCTTGCGGTTTTTCTTTGTCATTTCACCGATCTTGCCGATGGGATAAGTGTTCATGTCTATCACGTTGTCCAGAAAATGGACGGATGAATGAACCACGCGCGCAAGTTTTACGTAGTCAATACCCCTGTTTTTAACGATCCTGGTAAGGTTTATGGAGCCGAGATTGCACGATTCGTATGGGAGCAGCGGCTGTTCGCCGCACGGGTTGGTGCTTTCGATCTCGCCGGAGTTCGGCGTGGGGTTATCCCTGTTTATCCTGTCTATGAATATTATGCCGGGGTCGCCGTTTTTCCACGCGGAGTTTACGATGGCATCCATCACCTCGCCCGCGTCAAGCCTGCCGGTCACCGACTTGGTATGCGGGTCTATGAGATCGTACTCCCCGCCGTCTTCCACGGCGGACATGAATTCGTCCGTGAGCGCAACGGAAAGGTTGAAGTTCGTAATTGACGTTTCGTCATGTTTACAGCTGATGAAATCCATGATATCCGGGTGGTCCACGCGGAGTATGCCCATGTTTGCGCCGCGCCGGGTCCCGCCCTGTTTTACGGATTCGGTAGCCGCGTCGAAAACCCGCATGAACGATACCGGACCGGACGAAACTCCGTTTGTAGAGTTTACCCTGCTGCCGGAGGGTCTGAGACGCGAAAATGAAAAACCGGTACCGCCGCCGCTTTTGTGTATCAAGGCGGTATCCTTTATCGCCTGGAATATGGATTCCATGGAATCCTCTACCGGCAGAACAAAGCACGCGGATAACTGCTGCAGCTCGCGGCCCGCGTTCATCAATGTGGGAGAGTTCGGCATGAATTCCATATCGGACATTAGCCGGTAGAATTTCTCCTCAGTCCTGGAAATATCCGCCGCCAGATCGTATACGGAATCCGCTGCGGCAATATTTCGCGCAACGCGGCGGAACATCTGCCCCGGGGTCTCCATTACCTCTCCATCTTTGTTTCTGGCCAGATAGCGCCTCTCAAGGACTTTCATGGCATTATCTGAATATTTCGGTATTTGTTCGGTGACGGTAGTGATTTTTTCTTTTTTTATCACGCTTCCGGCGGACATCTTACCCCCTTTTCCGGTGAAAGAAATAAGTTCACATCATAGGGCAACCTGTTCCATCCCTATATATAGTATAGCGTACTCTTATACATCACAATATCTTGTATGTCAAGCTGTATTTGCCTTTTTAAGAAAATTGAGTTGACTGACATTCCATATAACCAGCGAAGACAGGATGGAATATGGCGCCAAAATCAAAATAAGTATCTTTTGGCGTGGCAATCTGGTGGGAGCGGTACTGGAAAGCTGACAGGCAAGCGGATTTTGCCAGTCACTCGGCCACAACCGCCTGCCATTATAGCGTTTCAAGTTTTAGCAGATACGATAGATATTCCAGCAGGTCTTAATATCAAGACATTACGCATGTGCATCGTATTCATGGTAAAGCAATATGCTTTAGTCTACGCCGACTTCCTGCACCATATGACCATCGCCACCGCCGCCTGTTTTTCATGAGAAAGAGACAGCATAAAATCCTTTGCGTCGGCTGCCGGAAAAAGGGTTTTAAGTTTTTGGCTGAACTCAAGATACGGCGGCTCGCCTTTTTGTCTTTTTACTATAACATCTTTGGGGCCGAACCCGGTAAACCCGGTTCCCAAAGCCTTTGAAACGGCTTCCTTGGCCGCAAAACGCGCCGCTAAAAACGGCGCGGGGTCAACAAAACGTTTCGACTCCTTTATTTCACTTTCACCGAAATTTTTTTTCAGGAATCGGTCGCCGTACCTGCCGCAGATACGCCTGAACCGCTCTACCTCAACAAGGTCAACCCCCAAACCGGCTATCATCGTTAATGCGTCGACAATGGCGGGTCGTCTTTGATAATGTTTCCCAGCTTTATGAACATGGCTTGCGGATTGCGGTTCTGGATAGCTTCTTTTATGGTGCCGGTTGGCCAACGTGAAAGGTCAGGCGCCTGTTTAAGCGTCTCTATCAGCCGTGAGTATTCGTTCAGAAGTTTTTTTCTGTTTTCCATCTGGCTGCTCAGCTCCTTCAGCCTGCTGCCGATGTCATTCCGGTAAAGCGTAATTTTTCTGTTTATTATACCTTCCCTTTTCTTAAGCAGAGTCATACGTTTGTCGATGCCGTTTTTTTTGTTTTCAAGTTCCGCGCGGATATTTTCCAAATCGCCAATTTCGTTTTCGACGGACTTGAAGTTTTCGGATAATTTTTCAAGGAAGCCTTCCTTTTTCGTTATCAGCTCCGAAAGCCGGCTTTCGGGCGATGCGTGAAACTCCTCCATGGCGGCGATACCCAACAGCATGGAGCGGTACCCGGCTGTCAGGTTTTTATGTTTTTCTTCCACCGATCGGATGTTACCTTCAACATCGATCTTGTCTTTCTGGGAGATACGGATTTTAGACTTCAGTCTCAACAGAATGTTTTCGCTCTCATCGCAGTTTGACGAAAGCTTCGCTACCTTTTTTTCCAGCCTTTCCTCGTTGCCGGAAAAAAACGGCATAAGCAGCCTGAACTTGTGGACAATATCCCGTATGCGGTCCATTGCGATTTTTTCCTCGCGCATAAGGCTTCGAGCTTTTTTATTAAAATCCGAGTATGGCGCCTGCATTTGACTTCCATGTTACCATCCCGGGTTTCAGCCCTGAACATTATTGACGCGCAGATTGCAGACTGTATGAAACTCTTTTCCATCTCCGCGCTTTATTTAGGTTAAACTTCATTAAGAAAATAAGAAGAACTATTTGCCGGAGTAAGGAGGTTGTATGAGCGTTATCAACGGTATTATCGGTCGTGAAATTCTTGATTCCAGAGGCAACCCAACCGTCGAGGTTGATGTCTACCTCGAAGGCGGCGCAATCGGCCGCGCGGCGGTTCCTTCCGGCGCCTCGACCGGAGCGCGCGAAGCGTTGGAACTGCGCGACAAATCGAAAAAACGCTACGGCGGCAAGGGCGTCCTGAAGGCGGTAAGAAACATAAACGAAGTGATCGCGCCGGAACTGATGGGGTACGACGCTACCGATCAGGTGATGATGGACAGCCGAATGCTGGAACTGGACGGCACGGAAAACAAAAGCAGGCTGGGCGCAAACGCAATCCTCGGCGTATCGCTCGCCGTTGCGAAGGCGGCCGCATCGCAATGCGATCTGCCGCTTTACCGCTACCTCGGCGGCGTCAACGCCCGCGTACTGCCCATGCCGATGATGAACCTCCTCAACGGCGGATCACACGCGGACAACAACGTGGACTTCCAGGAATTCATGATAGCGCCGGTTGGCGCCGGCTCCTTCCGCGAGGCGCTCAGAACCGGCGCGGAGATATTCCACGCGCTTAAAAATATACTTAATAAAAAAGGGCTTTCAACCTCGGTGGGCGACGAGGGCGGTTTCGCGCCGAACCTCCGGTCGAACTCCGAGGCGGTGGAGCTTTTGCTGGAAGCGGTTCGTAAAGCCGGTTACAAACCCGGGTCGTCCGTACAGATCGCGCTGGACCCGGCCGCCAGCGAATTTTGCGAAAAAGGCAAGTACAAGGTGGAAAACAAAACCCTTTCCAGCAGCGGTATGATTGATCTGTGGGAAAGCTGGGTTAATCAATACCCCATCTTATCCATCGAAGACGGGCTTGATCAAGACGACTGGAGCGGTTGGAAAGAACTCACCGGCAGGCTGGGCAGCCGCGTGCAGATCGTGGGGGACGACATTTTCGTGACCAACCCGAAAATCCTGCGCGAGGGAATCAAAAAAGGCGTGGCGAACTCCATCCTCGTGAAACTCAACCAGATAGGTTCTCTTACCGAAACGCTGGAAACGGTCAGGATTGCCCATAGCGTCGGTTATAAAACGATTATATCGCATCGCTCGGGCGAAACGGAGGACACCACGATAGCCGATCTGGCGGTGGCGGTAAACGCGGGGCAGATCAAAACCGGCTCCATGTGCCGCACCGACCGCGTAGCGAAGTACAACCAGCTTCTGCGTATAGAAGAAGAGCTGGGAGACGCCGCCATATTCCCCTCGCATTGATTTATGTAACCCGCGCGTTGATTCACGTAACCCTCGCGTTAATTCATGTAACCCGCGCATATAAAAGTCTTCGGGAAACCTGTGAAACCATGTAGATTAGAGGTAACCCATGTTAAAGGCGCGTGAGTCAAAGGTTTCCGGTAACGGCGTAAGCCGTGCAGGGCAGCTTTTTTTATTGACCCTTGTCTTTGCAGTCGCGGTGGGCGCCGCCTCGTGGTTCAAGGACGGCGGTATCCGCGATCTGATAAGCAAGGATAAGAGCCTTGAACGCCGGCGGCATGACGTAGAAAACCTGGAGTCGGAAAACAACCTGCTGCGCGCAAAGATATTATCGATCCAAAGCGACTCATACCTGATAGAAAAATTCGCTCGTGAAAAACTGCATCTTGTAAAAGACGGCGAGACGATCTTCCGTTTCTACGAAAGCGATTCGCCGCTCAGGTAAACGGCGTCAGGAATCAAGCCACGAAATGGATTCTTCGAGTCCGGCGGCGATCTTTTTAAGCTCGGCGTATCTCTTGTTATCCTTATCCAGAACTTCACGCGGCGCGTTTTTAATAAAGTCGTCGTTGGCGAATTTCTTATCGAAAAATTTTATGTCCTTAGTATTCTTGAGCCGTTCTTTCTGTAGCCGCTCCTTTTCCTTTTCGATGTCCACCAGTCCATCCAGCGGAACGTAAATCCTGGCTTGCGGAAGCAGGCCGGCGGCGGAGTGCGGCGGGCGTTTGAAGCCGGTGGATATCTGAAGGCTTTCCACCCTTCCAAGTTTTCGCAGCCAGTCGGCGTGGTTAAGCAGTTTCTGCACATTTTCCTTTTCCGCGCACAGGATATGCGCGCTGATGGGAATGGAGTATGAAATATTTAACTGGCTCCTTATGGAACGTATTTTCGTAATCAGTTCCATCACGAGCGACATCTCGCTTTCCGCCTCTTCGTCGATCCAGCGCTCCTGCATCTTGGGGTACGGCTGTATCATTATGGATTCACCGTGTCCGGGAAGTTTTTGATAAAGCTCCTCCGTGATGAACGGCATCACGGGATGCAAAAGACGGAGCACCGAATCCATCAAGTGGTAAAGTACGGCAATGGCGGTCTGTTTTTTATCCGAGCCGAGCCGCGGTTTTACCAGTTCGATGTACCAGTCGCAAAATTCGCGCCATGTGAAACCGTAAATCGTATTGGCAAGTTCGTTGAAGCGGTACTTCTGCAGCGCATCTTCCGCGGCGGCGGTTGCCTTTTGGAGACGGCTTAGAATCCATCTGTCGGTCACGTCCAGCTCCAGCGACGAGAGGTCCGTCCTGCCGTCGTAATCACCGACATTCATCAGCACGAAGCGGGATGCGTTCCAGAGCTTGTTTACGAAGTTGCGGTACCCCTCTATCCGCTTGTTGGACATTCTGGCGTCGCGCCCCTGCGATTCGATGGCGCAAACGGTAAG
>BTTC01000110.1:0-6326 GCA_036244935.1 bacterium
GCGCTGGTATCCTGCTGGTTGGGCGAACCATACGCGATATGACTGTCGACAATCAGGAGAGTAGGTCTTGCCGGACTGTTTTTGAATGTTTTCAAGGCTCTTTCGAGCATGTATAAGTCATTGGCATCCCCCACCCGCGTCACATTCCAGCCATATGCGATAAACCTCGTGGCGACGTCTTCCGAAAAAGCCAGTTCCGTATGGCCTTCTATTGTTATCTTGTTGTTGTCGTATATCCAGCACAGGTTGGAGAGTTTCAGATGACCGGCAAGAGAAGCCGCCTCCGATGCGACCCCTTCCATCATGCAGCCGTCCCCGCACAAGGCATATACATCGTAATTGATCATGTCAAAATCCGGACGGTTGAAATAACTGGCCATCCACTTCCCGGCAATGGCCATACCCACGCTTACGGCAACGCCCTGCCCCAGCGGGCCGGTGGTGGTTTCGACGCCCGAAGTCCAGCGGTATTCAGGATGGCCCGGGCATTTGCTGTCGAGCTGTCTGAACCTTTTTATATCCTCAAGGGATACGGCAGGCTCGCCAAGCGTTTCATATTCGGGGTTTACGGCTTTTATGCCGCACAAGTGAAGCATGGAATACAGGAGCATGGATGCGTGGCCTATGGAAAGAACGAAACGGTCCCTGTTCGGCCATATCGGATCGTCGGGATCGAATCTCATGAAATTCTGCCATATTTCATACGCTACGGGAGCCATGGCCATCGGCGTGCCCGGATGACCGGAGTTGGCGGCCTGAACGGCATCCATCGACAGCGTGCGGATCGTGTTAATACAAAGTTCATCGATTTTGTTATTCATGATTGCGACGCTTCTCCTTATTCAATATTGCTTACCGTAGACTGTTTAAAATAAAAACATAATACAGGCGTGACGCTAGCCATAATCAAATGACGGATAAACTGCCCGTTATCTTTTTACCGCGACCACGAGACCCGTTTGGCTGCAACAAAAAAACATGAGCATTGAAAAAATCAGGTTCCACAAGCCGTTCTTCAACGCCTTCGACATCAAACCGGTTTTTCTAAAAAGATAATTCAATAAAGACCACAGTCTCATACTAATCTTCAATGTCATGCGTGTCAACGCGTTTGTTCTCTTTACGGCGCAAAACTGAAACCGCTTATACCGGGGATTTTTTCCTCCAGCCGTTTTTTCAGTTTTTTTATGAGGCGCGCTTCGGTCTGCCGGATTGCCTCCCGCGTTACGCCGTGTTTTTCGCCTATCTCGGCAAGCGTAAGCGGCTTGTCCGACATCAAACGGCCGTAAAGAATCGCGCGTTCGGCGCTTCTCAGCGTTTTGGCGAATTCATTGATATGTTTTTTCACCAGCTCCGATACCTGCTTATCTCCCAGCGCCTCGTCGTGCCCCGGTTTTTCTTCGCCTATAACCTCAGCGTAGGTACGCTTGGAGTCGTCGGAAACTTTGGCGTCAAGCGATACGTCCGAGGAAGTTATCGCCTCCTGAACGGCCCTTACATCCTTTTCGCTGGCGGAAAAATGCTCGGCCAAAAGTCTCGCTTCGGGTTTTATTCCGGCGGCCTGAAGTTCACGCGTTACCTTGCCCAGGTTGAAAAGGAGTTTGCGGCGGACGTTAGTCGTTCCCACCCGCACCAGCCTCCAGTTGTCCAGTATGTACTTCAACATGTAGGCTCGTATCCAGTAAGCGGCGTAAGACGGCAGCTTGACGCCCCTGAACGGGTCGAAACGCTTTACCGCCTGCATCAGTCCGATGTTCCCTTCCTGTATGAGGTCAAGGATGTTCCTGAACTGGGCGCGGAACTCGAAGGCTATGTTTATCACAACCCACAGGTGCGACGTCACAAGCCGAAGCGCCGCGTCCTGATCGTTGAAACGTTTTACGCGAACCGCCAGCCTATGCTCCTCCTCGGGCGTCAGCCGGGGGATCTCTCTAACCATATGCAGGTACCGCTGCAGAGGGTCAGCTGGTACAAGGCTTTTCGTCGAGGCCGCCGGTTTTTGTTTATCAGAGGAGATTCGCCCGCTTCGGACGCCATCCTTTTTCAGGTGTCCCCTCTTTTTTTTAACCGTCGGTTTTGTTTTGTCCTCTTCCATGTTCTATTATTGCCTGAATTACATACTGCAGTTATTATAAAAAATATCCAACCTTTTTGGGGGAGATGCAAATATGAAAAGCGACAGGATAAAAAAAGGGGTGACGCGGGCGCCGCACAGGGCGCTGCTTTACGCCACCGGCGTAACAAAAAAAGCGATGAGCCGACCGTTCATTGCGCTGGTAAGCTCTTTCACCGATTTCATACCGGGGCACGCCGGTTTCAGGGACCTTGAGCGGTACATCGAAAAGGGAGTGCACAGCGGCGGCGGGCAGATGTTTTATACGTCCGTTCCGGGCGTCTGCGACGGTATAGCGATGGGGCACATAGGAATGCACTACTCGCTGCCGACGCGCGATCTGATTGCGGACATCATAGAGTGCGTACTTACCGCGAAGGCCTTCGACGGAGTGATCTTTTTGACAAACTGCGACAAGATAACTCCCGGAATGCTGATGGCCGCCGGCAGGCTTAACCTGCCGTCCATAGTGGTCACCGCCGGGCCGATGGTATCGGGCATGTTCCAGCAAAAAAGACGCTCGCTCGTGCGGGATACCTTCGAGGCGGTTGGACTCCGGCAAAAGAGCGAGATATCGCAAAAACATCTCGAAGGCCTGGAACAGTGCGCATGTCCGGGGCCGGGATCTTGCCAGGGACTTTATACGGCCAACACCATGGCATGTCTCACGGAGGCGATGGGCATGTCGCTTACCGGTTGCGCCACGGGTCTTGCCGTCAGCGCAAAAAAGCGGAGGATCGCGATGGACAGCGGCGAAGCTATTGTGGAACTTGTCAGAAAAAATATCACGTCGCGCAAGATCATGACCAAAAAGGCAATCGAAAACGCGGTGCGCGTAGACCTCGCGCTTGGAGGCTCCACGAACACCGTATTGCACCTTCCGGCGATAGCGCGCGATGCGGGCTTGAAACTCGATCTTGAAGTGTTCGATGATCTCAGCCGCACAACGCCTCAGATAACGTCCATCCGGCCCGGAGGGGAATACTTCATGGAAGACCTGGAATACGCGGGCGGCATCCCCGCCGTGCTCAAGTCTTTGTCCGGTCTTTTGCACGACAACAAAACCGTAAACGGAAAAACCATCAAAAGAATCGCATCCGAGGCAAGAATAGAAAACAGCGACGTTATCCGTTCCGTTAAGAAGGCATACAAGCCGGAAGGCGGCATAGCCATTCTCAAAGGAAACCTTGCGCCCAAAGGCGCAGTTATAAAACAGTCAGCAGTATTGGAAAAGGCGATGAAGTTCAGCGGCTGCGCGAGGGTTTTCGATTCCGAGGAGGCGGTAATGGAGGCCATCATGAAAAACCGCATACAGCACGGCGACGTACTTGTTGTACGTTACGAGGGACCTAAAGGCGGCCCCGGCATGCGCGAGATGCTTTCTCCAACGTCCGCAATAACCGGTATGGGACTGTCGGATTCGGTTGCGCTTATAACTGACGGGCGGTTTTCCGGCGGAACCCGCGGCCCGTGCGTGGGACATATATCGCCGGAAGCGATGGAAGGCGGCCCGATTGCATTGGTGAAAGACGGCGACAAGATAACGATAAACATCCCGAAAAGAAAGATAACCCTGGGGGTGCCGGCAAAGGAACTCGCCGCGCGCCGGAAGAAATGGAAACGGCCAGCTCCGAAGATCGGCCATGGATTCCTTACGCGATACTCCCGCATGGTATCGTCCGCCGCAGACGGCGCGGTGATGGAATAACCTTTTGCACGCGATCTCCACTTGAAAATGGGAGCGAAAAAGAAGACCGTTACGTTGATTTTCTTGCGGCAACCCCTATAGTATACTGAGAATTTACATCTTGAGGGTGAAAGTGGATTTGAAATCGGATAAAAATCTTTACGCCGTTGTTATCGCCGGAGGGCGAGGCAAGAGGTTCTGGCCGTTATCGCGCAACTCCAAGCCGAAACAGCTATTGGCGTTGACGGGTGAAATCTCTCTTCTGCGCCAGACGGTCGACCGCATATCGGGCTTTATCCCCAAGGAGCGGACGATGGTCGTCACCGCGAAAAGCCACGCTGGCGGCGTCCTGGACGTGCTGCCCGATATACCTGAAAAAAACATACTGATAGAACCGGAAGGAAAAAATACGGCGCCGGCGCTTTCCCTCGCGGCGGCCCACATCATGTCGCTCCAAAAAGACGCGGTGATGGTGGTACTGCCGTCCGACCACGTCATAGGTGAACAAAATAAGTTTCTGGACGACATCGGCGCGGCGGTGAAGGCATCGTATGAAAAAGGATTGCTGATGACATTCGGCGTGCGCCCAACCAGGCCGGAAACCGGCTACGGCTACATAGAAGTGGGTGAAAAGGTTGAACGTGGAATTTTCAAAGTACGCTCGTTCAAGGAAAAGCCCAACCGCAAAAAAGCGAAGGATTACGTGGACTCGGGGCGGTACCTCTGGAACAGCGGGATGTTCGTGTTCCGGTGCGACGTATTGATGGAAAAAATTCAAAAACATATACCGTCACTTTATTCCGTATGGAAAACCTACAGCGCCGGTTCCAAAACAGATAAGGATATGGCAATGTTTTATAACAAAGCGGAAGCCGTATCCATCGACTACGGAATAATGGAAAAAAGCAGTTCCGATGCAGCCGTTATCGGCGCATCGTTCAACTGGAGCGACGTCGGGTCGTGGCAGGCTCTGGACGACCTCTGGGAAGCGGACGAGATGGGAAACCGGAAAAATACCAGCCGCGTCGTGTCGATCAAATCGCAGGGGAATACCATAATGTCCAAAAAACTTGTGGCGCTGCTGGGCGTGGAAGACATGATAATCGTGGAAACCGATGACGCCCTGCTGGTATGTAAAAAGGAATGCTCGCAGGAAATAAAATCGCTGGTGGACGAAATAGAACGTAACGGGTTGAAGGAATTTTTATAACCCCAACCCCGCCTCAGGGAAAAGGCAGCGCAGCGGCATGCGCCGTAAGTTGAAACTGAAAATGATTTAATATACCATCCGAACCGGATGCCGACGTGGTGGAATTGGTAGACACGCCGTCTTGAGGGGGCGGTGGGGCGACCCGTGCCAGTTCGACTCTGGCCGTCGGCACCAATTAAAGCATATTGCTTTACCATGAATACGATGCACATACGTAATGTCTTGATATTCGGTAGTGGGTCAGTTTGAAAATTCAAGTTTGCCAACACAAGCCAAATCTGATTCACGGCCAATCTCCCCTCCTCGGCTCACGAGGAGGGGGCCGTTTGCAACGGCTCACGTCCATGGGGTGGTGTCCCCTATTGTCACCCTGAGCTTGTCGAAGGGCGCTTTGATAACTCAGCTTGTCGTGGTTCGTCCTTCGACCGTTCGGCAAGCTCACGGCAAACAGCTCAGGATGACAGCTCACCATGACAAGCATTAGCAGTAAAACCCCTCCTGCGCCTCCCCTTACATGCCTTACGGCAAGGGGAGGATTATTGCAAAAACCGTTTTCTTCATGTGCGTATATTCAAACTGATACACTACCATCGTTTCCTAATGCGAGAACATTGAGCCTGCATCCAGAAGCTCTTCGTCGGAAAGCCCGCCCTTGCGCGCACATGCAATCCTGCGTATACGATCCATGAGGCAATCGGAATCTTCGGGATTGACATTTAACCCCAGCTCGCGCAGGCGGTTTATTATCGCCTTTTTGCCCGAATGCTTTCCTATTGCGATGGAGCGCGAAACTCCCACCAACGCGGGATCGAAAGGTTCGTAAGTATTTGGGTCTTTTATGACGCCGTCCACGTGGATGCCGGACTCGTGCGTGAACACCTTTGCGCCGACGATGCTTTTTGAATCCGGCAGCGGCCTTCGAGCCGCCGTTGATACGTAATCGGCAAGAGGTTTCAACATCCTTGTTTCGATGCCGGTATCGATATCGGCGATAACCTTTAGCGCCATTACCACCTCTTCAAGCGGCGCGTTTCCGGCACGCTCGCCAAGACCGGTTATGGTTGTATCAACCAGCCTGGCGCCCGCTTTTATTCCGGCCAGCGCGTTTGCGGTGGCCATCCCGAAGTCGTTGTGGGTGTGAACCTCAACGTCGATTTTCAAACCCTCAACGATCGGCCCCAGTTTTTTATTCAGCGTGAACGGATCCATTATCCCCACGGTATCGCAATAGCGAAAACGCACGGCTCCGAATTCCTGCGCCGCCATCGCGTATTCCAACAAGAACTTGTCCGATGCGCGCGAGGCGTCCTCCGCGC
>BTTC01000111.1:0-6324 GCA_036244935.1 bacterium
GACGACGGCTGGGGGTCTATTGAAATGACCACATGGCAGCTGATACCGGCATCTGAAAGGACGCTCGAGGCGCTGTCCACCGCCAATATGAACGCTTTTTTACTCAAAAGGTCTAAAAGCGGCAAGTTCCTGTCGAGCGAAGGTCCGGCGCCCACCAGGATTGCCGGACGCTCCTTCCATCCATCGAAAAGAGTTGAAACGCCCGGACTGCCGCTTATGGCGTTGAGGTTGGCCATTATATTCATTTTTTCCTGCTCGCCGAAATACGCCTTGAATCTACGCTCTGTACGCAGGGTTTCAAAAACATTCTTCAACTTGACGAAACGCTCTGGAAGGCAGCGGTATGACGGGGTATGGATGGCAATATTCCAGTCTTCCGAAGAAACGTCCAGAATTTCTAAAAGATTCGCCGCAAGCTCTTCGTCATTTTTACCGGTAACCAGCGTAAAGCGTTTATCGCAAAAAATTCCGGTAAGATCACGGTGATGAAAAGCTGCGGATAGAATTTCGCTGTTGGCTTCCAGGACTGTTATACATCCTGACTGAGAACCATCCAGAAGAGCCTCCAGATGGTACCCCAAACCGAATCCATAAACCAGCAATCCACTGGAGGCGTTTGAATATTTTTCCGCGAATTTTCTTCCCTCGGCGTCGGGGTCGACCGAACCTGCGATGCTGATACCGCCGATTTTCACCGAGCATTTTCCGGTTTTTGTTTTTATAGCCGGCGGCGGGTGCGGAAGCGTGTCAAAGATACCGAGCAAATGCCCGGCATATTTTTCGACCGCTTGCCGGTTTACATCGAAAAATTCCGTCATGTCAAACACCCGCAGTCAAACCGTAACAGGGGAGCGGTAAAACAAACCCCCGGCAGCCTTACTGGAAAGACGACCGGGGGACAATCAGGCCGCAAAGCAGTCTGCTGAAAGATCAGCTATATGAAAAGACTTGTATTGGCGTCAATCGCGTAATCCAGAAAAGTACCGGCGCCTCCCACCTCGACTCCGTCAATGAGTTCTTCCTTCTTGATGCTCATAACGTCCATTGTCATCTGGCAGGCAATCATTCTCACACCGCCATTCCGGCAGGCATCCAGCAGTTTATGAATGGAAGCCACGTTTGCCGACTTCATCCATCCTTTCATGATACCGGTTGCCACGGAGGTCATTCCCGGCAGCATGCCCATGATGTTAGGTACGCCTATCGGCATACCTTGAAGAGGCGGCGGAGCAGCCGGATTGCCAATGGGCGCTACCTGAAGGTTGGCGTTTTTCTTGATTATCTCAAGCCCGTAAAACGTAAAAAATATGCCGGCCTCCATATCCATGGCTATCGCCGTGCTGGCCAGAATAAGCGGTGGATACGCCATGTCCAGTGTGCCTTTAGATGCAATCATTGCAAGCCTTTTAGGTTTTTCTTCGCTCACTTTGTTATCCCCCTGCTATGAAAAGTTAATTATCTCAACAAATCTCTTCTAAACTACTCATTTCTTTCTAACGTAATAAACAAACACCTTGTTCTCAACCTTTTGATCGATAACCTTGTGTCCCGTGCGCCGGGACCACGCAACCATATCCGGCTCCGATCCGGGGTCGGTAGTACGCATCTCGATGACCTCCCCGGATTCCATACCCATAATAGCTTCCGCAATGTCAATTACGGGTTCGGGACATAGTTTCCCTATGCAATCAAGGAGCCTATCCACCCGCATAACATGCTAGCTGAACGAATAAAGGCCAATCCGCCGGATTATTTTTCACCCGTTACCGTCATCACGATTTTTCTACGTAAAAAACATAGACATCGCCATTCTGTTTCTGTTCGACAATCTTGTTTCCAGTACGTTTGGCCCATGAGGACATATCCATTACCGAACCGGGATCCGTAGCCTGCATCTCGACTACGTCACCGGCGTTTACTTCTCCCATGGTTTTTTTAATTTTCAGGATCGGTTCGGGACAGCTCAGTCCTTTGCAATCCAGCACTTTAGTTACCTGCATATTAATCTCCCAAATATTGTTAATAATTACCCCTTTTCAATTGCAGTCCAAAAACTTCTACAACTTCCATAAAAACCCTCCGATAGATACAAAGCGTCAATCATAAAGCATTACTTCGTTAAATCCAATCAGCTGTAATTACCAAAGCCCCTATTTCTTTTCGATGTAAAATGTATATACGTCGTCTTCCTGTTTCTGGTCGACGATTCTGTTTCCAGTGCGCTTGGCCCACGCAGCCATATCCGGCATAGACCCCGGATCGGTTGAATACATTACGATGACATCCCCCGTTTCAAGTTTTATCAGGGCATCTATTACGTTCAGTACCGGCTCGGGACAGCTAAGCCCTTTGCAGTCAAGAGTTCTGACTACATGCACAAGGCCGCCTTTTTCAGGATTTGAGTCTTTCGAGCCTTGCCTGTTTCTATCAAAACCTGTTTCAATGATTTCATATTTTCTCAAACTGCCTTTTGTTTATCCGGTATTTCTTGATTTTATTATGGAAATTCTTGTAATCCAGCCTGGCTTCCTTTGCGGCGGCGCTTATATTTCCACCATGTTTTTTCATAGCCTGCGTAAGATAATTTACCTCGAATGATTCTATCACCTTTTTTTTTGAATCCTGAAAAGAGATATCGCCGCCCAAAAAATTTACAAAATGACCGTTTTCGCCGGAAACGGGGATCTCCAGCTCTTCCAGCCTGTCTTTCGGCGACATGACAACCGCGCGCTCTATTACGTTTTCAAGTTCACGGACATTGCCGGGCCATTGATACTGCATAAGAGCGGCGATAAACGACGGGGGCGCGGATTTAATTTCCTTGTGGTTTTTCTCGGAATATTTCCTGATGAAGTGGTTAATAAGCAACGGTATATCGTCTTTTCTTTCTCTCAATGGCGGCAAAACAATTGGAATAACATTCAGCCGGTAAAAAAGGTCAAGCCTAAACGTGTTTTCGCGGATGGCGGCTTCAAGGTCCCTGTTGGTAGTCGCAATAACGCGAATGTCCACGGTTATCGTTTCCTGCCCTCCCATCCTGTCGAACTCACCCTCCTGCAGCACGCGCAGCAGCTTGGCCTGCATCGCCGGCGATATTTCGCCGACCTCGTCAAGATAAATCGTTCCGCCGTGAGCGCGCTCAAACTTCCCTTGTCTCCGGTGGATGGCTCCCGTAAACGCCCCTTTCTCATGGCCGAACAGTTCCGATTCCAGCAGCGTTTCAGGAATTGCCGAGCAGTTGATTTTGACGAAGGGCCCTTTTTTCCGCAAACTGTTGTAGTGTATCGCATGCGCTATCAGCTCTTTTCCCGTTCCGGTTTCTCCCGTGATTAACACCGTTGCGTCGCTTTCGGCTACCGTTAGCGCTTTTTCGTAAACCTTTTGTATCTTCGTGCTGCTGCCGACTATTTTGTCCCTGTCGAACTGCCCGTTAAGTCGGCTTTTAAGAGTGAAAAGCTCTGTGCGAAGCTTGAAATGCTCAGCGGCCGTATCTACAATCAAACCCATTTCATCGTAGTTAATAGGCTTTGCAAGGTAACTGAACGCACCGGATTTCATGGCCTCGACCGCCATTTCTATCGTCCCGTGGGCGGTTATCATGATAACGATTACATCCGGGTCCTTTTTTTTAAGCTCGGTAAGTATCTGAAATCCGTTCATGTCTGGAAGGCTGTAATCCAGAATGACAACGGAGTAAGCGCTATCCTGCGATTTTATCAGAGCTTCCCTGCCGGTAAGCGCGGTATGAACCACGTACTTTCTTTTTTCCAGGTTGACGGACATGACGTCAAGGATCGCCTGTTCATCGTCTACAACAAGGATAGGGCAGGTTTTTTCGGTTTTTTCGTTCATTGAATCGGCAGTCCCACGCTGGCGCACGTTCCGCCGTTGGGCGTGCTTTCCACGAACACGTAACCTCCATGACTTGTCATTATGTCCTTCACAATGGAAAGGCCAAGCCCTGTTCCATTTTCTTTGGTGCTGTAAAATGAATTGAATATTTTGTCCGTGTCGGCCTCACGAATGCCCACGCCGTTATCTATTATGCTTATCTCGACGAAATCTTCACCCTTGACCTGCTTCAAGTGGCCAACTATCTCTATAACCCCTTTTTTATTCAAGCCCACGGCATCGCAGCCGTTTTTGAGAAGGTTAATGAATACCTGCTGCATCCTCAATTCGTCGAACCTGAGTTCGGGTAACCGCTCATCAAGGAAAATCTCGATTGATATTTTCCTGTCGCGCATATCGCTATCTACAACCTCTATCGATTTGAGTATGGCGGAATTGATGAGAGTTTTCTTTCCGAAACTAAGCCTCGGACGGGCCGATTCAAGCAAATCCGACGATACGCCGTCAAGCCGGGAAATCTGATCTTTTATGAGGTTGAGATATTTCTGAATCTTTGGGTCGTCCGCGTATTCCTCCAGAAGATAGTGCGCCGCTCCCTGCATGGCGTTAAGTGGATTACGTATTTCATGAGCGGTCTTGGCCGCAACCTCTCCGATAATCGCCAGCCGCCTTGCGTGGTTTAACTCCTTTTCCATGTGCTGCCTGTCGGTTACGTCCTTGATGTACTCGATCATGTAATTAACCTCCCCGTTTTCGTTTTTAATGGGGAAATTCCATATTTCAAATCTGCGTTTCAGATTGCCCTTGAAACATTCACGGATACGCGACGGCGGCGTACTGTTGGAGAAAACCGCATGAGCGGCGCAATCGGAACAGGCTTGATTGTACTCGTGGCAAAGATAAAAACAGTCATGGTCCCTGATTTCGTCGGAAGGTTTTTCCATGAATTTCCTAATGGCGTCATTACACATCACTACCTTGTATTCACGGTTGATTACAAGGATTCCATCAGGAATGCCGTCGAAGATTGACTGTAATATCGGGGTATCCAGCTTTCTTGTTTTTTTCTTCGTAACTTCTACCATGTTTGCCGCCTCCACGCTTTGCGCAAGATGTACAAGGCAAGTAAGCGGCCATTTTCATACCGATCGAAACCACGGCTGGAGCTATTCATTATATTCATTATGCAATTACCTCTCTAACTATCTATGATATAAAGTCGTAATCTATAATGTGCTTGATAATAATTTGATATATCCCTCCACTGCGCGCCTAGATGACGCCAAGCCCATATGGTACTTTTACCATATTCTGCGGCTCATTTGCCATTAAATTATTTTTCCGGCATTTTTGAGTTTTTTCTCATTGCCTGTTATCACGCAAAGTTCTAATATGAAACCGTAAAAGTACAAGGAAAGCGATTTGCGGAAAAACGGAGCGATAATTATTCCAAAAATATTTTTGCTGTTATCCGGCCTGGCGATATTCATATCCGCGTGCGGGGGAAGCGCGGTAGCCGAGAGCAAAGCAGCGTTAAAGCGGGTCACGGAAGTAAAAGTTGACGAACTGGATACGCTTTTCGATAAAAAGATATACTTCGGTCATCAATCCGTGGGGTTCAATATAGTCGACGGCATCAAGGACATTCTTAATGAGAATACAGACATAAAGCTGAACGTCGTTGAGACCAAGAATCCGGAGGATTTTAAATTGCCCGTTTTCGCGCATTCCCGTAACGGCAAAAATACCAAACCCGAATCCAGAATTGACGACTTTGTTCAGGATATTTCAGGGGGAATCGGTAACAACGCGGATTATGCAATTTTCAAATTCTGTTTCATTGACGTTACGGAAAAAACCGATGTTGAAAACATTTTTGAATACTATAAAAAATCATTCGCCAAGTTGAAAAAAAAATATCCGAAAACGACGTTCGTCCACGTTACAGTGCCTCTTACAACGATGCAGACAGGGCTAAAGGCCATTATTAAAAAAATCATAGGAAGACGTCCATTCGGTTACGAAGACAATTACAGCAGGTACCGATTTAATAACATGCTGCTTGATGAATACCGTGGAAGAGAGCCTGTTTTTGATATTGCGGAGATTGAATCCACCAAACCGGATGGAAAACGCATATCTTATGAAAAAAATGGAGAGACCTTTAACGCTTTGGCCCCGGAATACGCGCTTGACGGCGGCCTTTTGAACGAAACGGGACGCAAGTATGCGGCCGCTCGATTGCTGAACTTTCTGGCCGATCTCGACGGTAAGAGTAAAAAATAAAAGATGGATGCCGGCACTTTATAGCGTTTCAAGCTCTGGCAGATACGATAGATACTCTAACAGGTCTGAATATCAAGACATTACGCATGTGTATCGTATTCATGGTAAAGCAATATGCTTTAGAAGCGCCCAAGCGCCCAAAAAATTGCCGGCGCAGATACAATGCCGGTTCTGATAATAAAATCC
>BTTC01000112.1:0-6299 GCA_036244935.1 bacterium
GTGTTGGCAAAAATTATATAGAGGTTCCTGTTCCTGTATAAAGGCACGGCTAGTAGAAAATAAGTAAAAGCGTCTTCAAGACCGCAAGGGCGAGAAGTCCGGCTGCCAGATCGTCAATCATCACACCCATGCCGCCCTTCAGCTTTTCCAGCGGTCTGAAGAAAGGCTTTGTAATATCGAACAGCCGGAACAAAAGAAATCCTCCGCAAACGGTGTATACCGTCAAGGGGACGGTAAAAAGCGCTACGAGTTGTCCCGCTATCTCGTCGATGACTATTTTTCCGCTGTCTTTTTCCCCGAAAATAGCTTCCGCACGGGTGGATACAATAACCCCCACGGCAAAAATAATTACGGTAAACGCCATGTATGCCGGCCATGACCATCCGTTAATCAAGAGAAACAGCGCAACGCCGACAATCGAACCCGCGGTGCCCGAAGCCACTGGAGAGTAACCCGCTCCGAAACCGGTGGCAAGAACTACGACAAACCGATCCGCCGCCGGCCTCCCTGATGTGGACATACGGGAAAGTGTAGCACACCGTGTTTATCGGAACAGAGCCCTATTATTTAGCAGTGTCTCAGTTTGAAGATTCCAAACTCTCTAATCCCCCCAAAAATCTGGTTCACGTCAAAAATCCCCTCCCCGAAAGTTCTTGGGGAGGGGAACAAAAGGGGTGGGGTTCCCTGTTGTCACCCTGAGCTTGTCGAAGGGTGCTTCGAAACTCAGCTTGTCGTGGTTCGACAAGCTCACCATGACAAGGGTTATGAAAATCTCTCCAACTGCCTGCGGCAGCTACCTCCCCTTATGCTTACACAAGGGATTTAAAAACTCTGTTTGCGGGGGTGTGTCGATTCAAACTGAGGCACTACCTATTATTTCGTTCGGTATAAAAAAAGCCCCGGTACGCCGCAGCGTCCGGGGCTTTTGGGTTTTGCAAGTTTTATCAGATGATATGCGTCTCTAGTACATTCCTCCGCCGGGCATTCCTCCGCCGGGCGGCATCATGGGCTCGGCCTTTTTATCGTCTTCCACTTCGGTTATAAGCGCCTCGGTGGTGAGCATTAGCCCCGCCACGCTACCCGCGTTCTGCAGCGCAGTACGGGTGACTTTGGTGGGATCGATGATGCCTGCCTTTATGAGGTCAACGAACTTTTCGGCCTGCGCGTCGAAACCAATGTCGCCTTTTTCGGATTTTACCCTTTGCAGAACAACGGAACCTTCCATTCCGGCGTTTTGGGCGATCTGCCGCAGCGGTTCTTCGAGCGCCCGCTTTATGATCCTTACGCCGATTGCCTGGTCGTTGTTGTCCGTTTCCACTTTGTTAAGGGAGTCGATACATCGTATCAACGCCACGCCGCCTCCGGCAACGATCCCTTCTTCCACGGCGGCGCGCGTTGCGTGAAGCGCATCCTCTACGCGGGACTTCTTTTCCTTCATTTCCACTTCGGTTGCGGCTCCCACGTTTATCACGGCCACGCCGCCCACCAGCTTGGCCAGGCGTTCCTGCAGCTTTTCACGGTCGTAATCGGAGGTAGTATCCTCGACCTGCGTACGTATCTGCTTTACGCGGCCCTGGATGTCTTTCGATGAACCCCTGCCTTCCACTATGGTTGTGTTTTCCTTATCCACAACGATACGTTTAGCGGTACCGAGGTCGCTTATTTCAACGTTTTCAAGTTTCACGCCGATGTCTTCGGATATCACGTTTCCGCCGGTGAGGATTGCTATGTCCTGAAGCATCTCTTTGCGGCGGTCGCCGAACCCCGGCGCCTTGACGCCGCAAACGTTCAGGGTGCCGCGCAGCTTGTTGACCACCAAAGTGGCAAGCGCCTCGCCCTCAAGATCTTCCGCCAGAATAATAAGCGGCCTGCCCACTTTCGCCACTTTTTCAAGAAGCGGCAGAAGATCCTTCATGTTGGAAATCTTCTTTTCGTGTATCAAAATAATGGGCTCATCCAAAACGCATTCCATCCTGTCGGCATCGGTAACGAAGTAAGGTGAAAGGTAGCCGCGGTCGAACTGCATGCCTTCAACCACTTCCAGGGATGTTTCCATACCCTTGGCTTCCTCGACGGTTATAACGCCGTCCTTGCCTACCTTTTCCATCGCCTCGGAGATAAGGGAGCCGATAACGGGGTCGTTATTGGCGGATATGGATCCTACCTGGGCTATTTCCTTTTTCTCTTTGGTGGGTTTGGAAATCCTTTTCAGTTTTGCCACTACGACTTCCACGGCTTTTTCAATACCGCGTTTCAGGTCCATCGGGTTTGCGCCGGCGGTAACGTTTTTTATGCCTTCACGGAAGATCGCCTGCGCCAGTACCGTTGCGGTTGTGGTGCCGTCGCCCGCTATATCCGAGGTCTTGCTCGCCACCTCGTTCAGCATCTGCGCGCCCATGTTTTCAAACGGGTCTTTAAGTTCGATTTCCTTCGCTACGGTAACGCCGTCCTTTGTCACCTGGGGCGTGCCGAATTTTTTGTCCAAAACGACGTTCCTCCCCTTGGGGCCCAGGGTTGCTTTTACCGCATCAGCCAGCTGGTCGACTCCCCTAAGCAGTTTTGCCCTGGCCGAGTCACTAAAAATCAATTGTTTTGCAGCCATTTAACTCTCCTATATAAAGTAGAAAATACAACCGGTTCAACGGTTTCAGTCGATTATTCCCAGGATGTCGTCTTCCCTCATGAGCAGGTATTCCTTGCCATCCAGTTTTATTTCCGTTCCGGCGTATTTGCCGAAGATTACCTTTTCCCCTTTTTTTTCCTTAAGAGGCAAAACCTTGCCGTCATCGGTGGTTTTTCCCGGCCCGGCGGCAATTATCTTGCCCTCCTTGGGCTTTTCTTTTGCTGTATCGGGAATGATTATTCCCCCCTTTTTAGTCTCCTTTTCCTCCATCGGACGAACCAGTACGCGATCGCCCAGAGGTTTTAAATTTACTGCCATCAAACACCATCCTCCATCTATTATTGATAAAAAAGTTAACTACGCCGCCGGGACAGCCTCAACGAGTCCGCCGGACGACTTCCATATTTCCCTGCCCGGCTCTATTCATGAATAAAGCCGACTCGAATAAACACGCGCAATACTAGCACTCTGCAACTTAGAGCGCTAGAGGGTAAATAAGATTACTTTTTCGAAAGGCAAGGCGTTTAGAAAAAAAACTGACTTTTTTATCTGGAGCGGGGCGGGAGGGGAAGGTTCACGCTCCGCGGGCGGCTACTTTTTCGCCCCTATCTTTTTGTTATACAGATTGATTACATCGTCGGTGACATCCACCTTTTTATCGTTATACAGCACCATGCCGGGCATATTGGCGTTGGAATTTCCCGCTTCCAGAATTATGCTGAAGTTGTTGTTTTTGGCGTAATCCGTCAGAATTTTCATCAGTTTTTTAAACATTCTATCCGTAGCCTCCCTCTGTAGCCTTGTGAACTCCGCGCGGGAATCCTCCTGGTATCTTTCAATGTCCCGGTTGAGTTGGCGGAATTTTTCCTCTTTTTCCACCCGCGACTTGTCGCTAAGCAGGAACCCCTGTTTACTCAGCTCATCTTGAAGTTTTTTAATTTTATCCTCTTTCTTCTTGAATATCTTGTTTTCACTGTTCAATCTCTTTTTCAGTTTTTTAAGCTCTTTTTGACCTTCTTCGGTACCGTTAAGAGCCCTTTGCATATTTATGACGCCTATTTTCCCCTGCTGTGCGTAAAGAGGCGCGCTTAAAAAGAATACTGCGGTCAGAATAATAAACGGCATACTTCGGATCATTCGGTTCTCCATCACTACGTTATTTTTAAAATGATTGCCCCATGGTAAAGTGAAACTCCATCGCCGATTCGCCCGGCTGCGGGTCCAGCTTGAATCCCCACGCAAGAATAATAGGCATGGCCGGCGTGACGAACCTTATTCCAAACCCAAAACTGTGTCTCATTTTTTCAAGGTCAAACTTTTTGTCCGTTGTTTTCGACAGGTCGCCTTCGCTTCCGTATACCTGCCCCCTATCGTAAAATATCATCATCCGAAGCGCATCGGAAATGTCATAGCTTAACTCAATGTTAAACAGAAGTGAAGAGGCGCCGCCTATGGAGGTACCGTTGGAATCCATAGGGCCTACGTCCTCGAACGAGAACCCGCGCAGCGTTTTAAAGCCGCCCAGGTAAAAACGCTCCGACAAAGGCAGATCTTTTGTGCCGTATGACTCGGCATTTTTGATGACGCTGTGGAACATGATGACAAAGTTCAGCGGCAGTTGATAATACCTGCTGCCTTCCAGCGTAAGTTTGTAAAAATCGCGCTCGCCTCCCAGAGGACCGCCGGCGAGCTTTGTAGACATCTGTATCCGGGAGCCTTTTGTCGTCCTGAAAAAGCTGTCGCGCGTATCTTTTGTTATTACGGGTTCGATGCTGCTTATGACGTAATTCCCTTCCTGCAGTGCCAGGTACGATCCCGCATCCGTACCATCTTGCAACTTTATCCTGACGCCCTCGAACTGGTATCCCAAACGCATGGAGGTGTATTCGCCCATGGAACGGCCAACGTTTATCCCCCCGCCCTTGTTATAGGATATGTAATTATAATAGTTGAACTGGCGCGAGTAGGCTTTCAGTCCAAGCAGTATGTCGCGGTCCATGAATTTCGGCTGCGTGAAGTTGAGATAGTAATCCTCGCGCAGGGTCGTGGATTCCACCCCCAGTGCAAGGTTGTATCCCTTTCCTAACAGGTTGCGTTCGCTTATTTGCGCCTGCACCAGCACCTTTTCAACCGAACTGTAGCCGACGCCCGCCCTGATATTTCCCGTTTGCTTTTCAACCACGGAAACTTCAAGGTTCATCAGGTCGGGATCTTTGCCGCTTTTCTGGCGTATCTGCACATCATCGAAAAAACCCAGATTCAGCAGCCTTTGGCGGGTCCTCTGCATTTTCGAGCCGCTGAACAGTTCCCCCTCGTGTATGCGGAATTCGCGGCGTATTACGCTTTCGGCTGTTTTTTCATTGCCGGCAATCCTGATACGGCCGATGTACACTTTATCGCCGGGATCAATCCGAACATGTATATTCACCGTTTTCGTCGTGGAATCGTCCTTTATGGACGGAATGGGCGCGGTATACGCGTACCCCATGTCCGAATACATCTCGGTTATCTTGAAAAGGTTTCCGCGGAAAAGCGACTGGTTGTAAGGATCACCTTTTTTCAGTTTTATATTTTCAAGAATCTCGCTTGCGGTGTGGACGTAGTCGCCTTCCGCAGTTACGCTTCCCACGTAAAAGCGGTCGCCCTCGTGAATGACGATAGTAATTTTTATCATCCCGCTTTCCTCGTCCACTTCCACGCGCGGCTCTTCTATCAATGCCCTCATGTACCCGGCATCGCGGTATTTCGATTCCAGGCGCAGCATGTCGGTTTTCAATATCTCCCGCTCAAAATTACCGTTGTCGGAAACAAACGACCAAAAATTCACCTTATTCGTCTCTACCGACGTGGCCAGTTCGTAATCCTTGAAATGCTTGTTCCCGCGAAACGTGATCTTGTTTATCTTGATCTTCTGCTTTTCGGCGATGACATAGGTTACATCCACCTGATTGTTGCCGGCGTCTTTGATTTTCGACCCTATCCGCGTGAAATAAAACCCCTTTTTGCGATAGTGATTTTTCATCTGCCGGATATCTTTTTTTACCAGATGATTCTGGAAGAACGTCCCCTTTTTAAGCTTAAGCATATCTTCAAGGTCGGTTGAAGCAATTTTTACGTTTCCCTGAAGCGTTACGGTTTTTACAAACGGTTTTTCCTTCAAATGAAAAATAAGAACAAGTCCGTCCGATTCCTCCTCAACCTTCAGCTGTATATCGTCGAAATACCCCAGGTTGTGGATGCGGCGAATGTCTTCTCTGGTTTTTTCAAGGGAATATGGTTCGCCCGGTTTGCTGTGTATATAAAAACGTACCGTGTTGCTGTTCGCTCGCTGGTTTCCCGTGATTCTGATTTCCTTGACCGGTCTGTCCAGATCGAACCCGTAAGACGCACGAAAGGCGCAAAACGTGAGCAGGATAGATAAAAAGGCGGCCCTTTTAAATACGAGCCGCTTCATTCCATACCGATGAATTCACCCTTTGAATTCCGCCCCCCCCGGAAAAAATACACTCCCTAAAAAAAACCCCTACCCCCTCCATCCTTATCTTTTTCCCTTTTTACCAGGCCTTACCCTTGAAAATCACCCCAATTTACGCCCCCGGCCTTGTTCTTCCGTTAAGTTACTTTTCCCATAACCAGATTTTCCGGTTTTTTTTTTTGGTTTTTCTTATTGGTTTTT
>BTTC01000113.1:0-6286 GCA_036244935.1 bacterium
TTTCGCCGGGAAGGGCTATTACCCGCTTTATAAGCGGTATCTTTGTCACGCCGTCGGGGTTTTTGAATACGATTATCTCCCCGCGCGACGGGCGGAGGATCCGGTATGCCAGCTTGTCTATCATCAAACGGTCGCCGATAAGAATAGCCGGTATCATGGAGCCGGTTGGTATTTCGTATGCCTCGACAACGAAGGAGCGAATGAAAGTAAATGCCAAAATGGCAAGAACTATTGTCTCGACGTACTGGCGTAAAAAACTTTTTTTATTCATATGCACTTTCCTCCAGCGCGCGTTTAAAGACCGCGAACGATCACCTTAGTATATAACCAAAACGGTTCCACCTGAGAGCCAGCGGGAACGTTTTGGTTATATCGCGCGACCAGTAAATTATGAAGGCTCTGCCGACGATCTTGTTTTCATCCAAAAAACCCCAGAACCGGCTGTCCTGGCTGTTGTCGCGGTTATCGCCCATCATGAAGTATTTTTCATCGGGTATGAATACAGGCCCGAAGTTTTTTACCGTAGACCGGAAGACGCTGTTACGTTCATGGCGGACGTAATCGTCCTCTTCCAGGGGGGCGTCGTTTATATAGACGATGTTATCTATTATCTCCAGCTTGTCCCCGGGCAGCCCTATCAACCGCTTGATAAAATCGCGCGATTCGTCCTTCGGGAATTTGAAAACCAGTATCTCGCCGCGGCTGGGCGTTCGGAATTTGTACACAAGCTTGTCCACAAGTATCTGATCCCCTACAAGAAGGGTGGGTATCATGGAACCGGTAGGTATTCGGAAGGCCTGTACGACGAAGGTTCGTATGAACAGCGCCAGCAGTATCGCCAGCAAAATAGCTTCGGCGTATTCCCTTACAAGTGATTTATTACGTTTTGCCTGTTCCATCGGTTATCTTTTCAGCGCAGCAAGGAATGCGGTTTGCGGTATTTCCACCTTGCCTATCTGTTTCATTTTCTTTTTTCCTTCCTTTTGCTTTTCCAGCAGCTTCCGTTTTCTTGTTATGTCGCCGCCATAGCACTTTGCAGTGACGTTTTTGCGAAGCGCCTTTATCGTCTCGCGTGAGATTACGCGGCTGCCTATTGCCGCCTGAAGCGCAACGTCGAACATCTGCCGGGGGATGAGTTTCTTCATACGGCTGATTACGCCGCGTCCGAAGTTATATGCCCTGTCCCTGTGGAGTATGAAACTGAGCGCGTCAACCTTTTCGCCGTTTATAATCACGTCAATTTTTACAAGTTTCGATTGCCGGTATCCCGCCTCTTCGTAGTCCACCGATGCGTAGCCCCGCGTGAGCGATTTCAGTCTATCAAAAAAATCCATCACAACTTCGCTTAAAGGAATTTTGTAAGTAAGCATGACCCTTTTGTGACCTATGTATTCCATCTTTTCCCGCTCACCGCGTTTTTCCTCTATGAACCCGTACAGCGGGCCGATGTATTCATCGGGCGTAATTATGGTGGCTTTTACCATCGGTTCTTCAATAAACTGATATTGGTCTGGAAGTTTTTCGGGGTTGTCGATCACCATCGTACCGCCGTCCATGCAGGTAACGCGATAACTGACGGTGGGCGACGTGATTATCAGCGCAAGGTGGAACTCGCGCAGCAGCCGCTCCTGTACGATTTCCATATGCAGCATTCCCAAAAACCCGCACCTGAACCCAAAACCAAGCGCGGCGGAGGTCTCCGGCGCGTAATGAAACGAAGAGTCGTTGAGGTGCAGCTTGTCCAGCGCTTCGCGCAGCGCGTTATAATTGGCTCCCTCGATGGGATAGAGTCCGCAAAACACCATCGGTTTCGCTTCCTTGAAACCCGGCATAGGCTCTTTTAATGGCCGACGGACGTCCGTTATTGTGTCCCCGACCCTTGTATCGGATACCGTTTTTATCGCTGCCGTAAGAAATACAACCTCTCCGGGTCCGGCGGATTTTATCTCTTTGGGAAAGGGGGTGAAGGTTCCCATTTCGGTTATCGTGTATTCGCTGCCTGTTGTCATGAGTTTGATCTTCATGTCGGTTTTAAGAATGCCGTCGAAGATACGTACCAGAACAACCACGCCTCGGTACGAGTCGTACCACGAGTCCAGCATAAGGCATTTTAGAATTGCATCCGGGTCTCCTTCGGGCGGCGGAATCCTTTTTGTGACGGCCTCCAGAACTTCTTCCACGCCCTGTCCGCTTTTCGCGGAGGTGAGTATGGCTTCTGACGGGTCTATGCAAATTATATCCTCTATCTGCTTTTTAACCATTTCCACGTCCGCCGACGGTAGGTCGATCTTGTTGATTACCGGGATGACCGCAAGGTTATGCTCCATCGCCAGATGCATGTTAGCCAGAGTCTGCGCCTCAATGCCCTGGGAGGCGTCTATAAGCAGCAAAACGCCCTCGCACGCCTTGAGGCTGCGGGAAACCTCGTACGAAAAATCCACATGTCCCGGAGTGTCTATAAGGTTTAAAAGGTACTCCCCGCCGTCATGGGCTTTGTAGTTGATGCGGACCGCCTGCGCCTTGATGGTAATCCCCCGCTCGCGTTCCAGATCCATTTGGTCGAGAAATTGTTCCTTCATCTCCCGCTTGGTTAACGCGCCGGTAAAGTACATTATCCTGTCCGCCAGCGTGGATTTGCCGTGGTCGATATGCGCAATTATCGAAAAGTTTCTTATGTTTTCCATGTGTAGCCGCTAATAATAGCACACCGCCGTGGCAACGGATTGTTACCTGAGCGGCCGGTAGTGCCTCAGTTTGAAAATTCCTAATTCGCTAATCTCAACGAAATCTGATTCATATAGCTTGTCGTGGTTCGACAGGCTCACCATGACAAGTGGGGGCTGTTACCCTGGGGCGAAGCCGAATCTAATAGTGGGCGAACTTGCAAAGAAATCCGATTGCCTTTTACGGAATGCGGGAAAGCCTTATAATCCGCCATATGATTAAAGGCCACGGCGGGAATCTTCACGACATCGCCAAACGGTTCGGCGTGAACGCGGAAAGGATGCTGGATTTTTCCGCAAGCATAAACCCGTTCATCGGAGACGTTAAGCGGGGCAAATGGATCAGGGACGGCGCGGATAAAATCCGGCTGTACCCCGACCCGGAATACAACGAACTGCGCGCAGTTATCTCGAAACATTACGGGCCGCCGGCGGAAAACGTCCTTGTGGGTAACGGCTCCACGGAACTTTTATATATGGTACCCAGGGCGCTTGAATGTAAAAACGCGCTGATCGTTACGCCGTCCTACGCCGATTACGAGGACGCGTGCCGTATGGCGGCAATGAAAATAAAACGGTATTACCTGAAACCGGCAAACGGCTTTACGCTGGACGCGGCGGAATTTGCAGAGAAGGTCAAGGGCTGCAAACTGGCGGTAATTGGAAACCCGAATAACCCTACCGGAAGCATCATACGGCGCGAAGCATTGTTAAAGATAGTTGACGCCAGTCCGGGAACCATGTTTTTGATCGACGAATCGTTCATGGACTTTGTGCGGGACGAAACTCTGTTGAACACGCTTCGGGACAACCTCGTCGTTGTGCGTTCGTTCACGAAGTTTTACGCATCGCCGGGGCTGCGGTTCGGTTTTGCCGCCGCGCGCGGGCGGATAATAAAAAAGCTCGTTAAGTTCAAGGAGCCGTGGAGCGTAAACTGTATCGCCGAAAACTATGTGATTGATATTTTAAACGGCGGTTTTGATACGCAGCGTATAATCGATAAAAATAACGAGGAGCGGCTTTATCTTTTCAACAAACTGCCGTCCGTTGCGAATCTGACAACTTACCCCTCTGCGGCGAATTTTTTGCTTTCACGCATCGGGCCGGGAAAATGGGACGCGCCGAAACTTCAGGCCGCCCTTATCGAAAAGGGAATACTCATACGCGATTGCTCAAACTTCATGGGGCTGGACAGATACTTTTTCCGCGTTGCGGTAAGAAAGCGGCGTGAAAATGCACTTCTGATAAAGAATATAAAAAAATGCCTGTCGGATTGTCGATAATAGCCGCCTTCGCGCTGGACCTGATTTTCGGCGACCCCAAAAATTCCCTGCACCCCGTAAGGTGGATGGGCGTTTTCATCGAATGGCTGGAAAACCGCTGCCGCCGTTTTTTTAAAAACGAGCTGACGGGCGGCGCCGTGTTGTTAACCGTTATAACGGCAGCTGTATATTTTGCCGGATTTCTCGCCGCCTCGACGGCCTGCGCCGTCCACCCTGCGGCAGGTTTTTTGGCGCACGTCTTAATGATCTATTTTTCTATCTCAACAAAATCGCTGGGGGATGCGGCGATGTCCGTTCACGACCCGCTTGCGGAAGGCGACATTGAAGGCGCAAGGAAAAAATTAAGCGGGTTGGTGGGGCGCGATACCGTGAATATGGATAACCCCCAGGTAACGCGCGCAGCTGTGGAATCGGTGGCGGAAAACAGTGTGGACGGAATCATCAGTCCGCTTTTTTTCGCCGCGCTGGGCGGAGGGCCGCTTGCGCTGGCGTACAGGGCGGTTAACACATGCGACTCCATGATCGGCTACCGCAACGAAAGATACGAAAAATTCGGGAAGGCATCGGCGCGCGCTGATGACGCGGTCAATTTCATACCGGCGCGCCTGTCGATTGCGCTTATATATTTTTCGGCCTTTTTGCTTAACATGGACTACGGTAACAGCGTTAAAATGGCCATACGCGACAGGCTGAAACATCCAAGCCCCAACGCCGGCCATCCAGAGGCGGCCTTTGCGGGGGCGCTTGGCATCCAGCTTGGCGGAGCCGGTTTTTACCAGTCCGTTTCAAGCGAAAAACCGTTTATAGGTGAACCGAAGCAGGAGCCGGAGGCGAGGCACATCGCGGATGCGGTACGGCTAATGCGGGTTACCGCTTTAATCGCGTGCGTCTTGTTCGCTTTGCCGTGCCTTTATTTTTCACGGGCGTTTTGATACAAGTTACCTCCGCTTTGGGAGGTAGAAGGAAAGCATAATATGAAAACTGCGGTAGGCGGCGTTTCCGATAATCCATTAAGAAAGTATTCCGAATGTATAAATTCGCTGCCGGTCGGGATAGGCGCGCCCTCGTGGGTCTGGCCCGGCGGTTACGCGAAAAACGTAGAAAAACTCAAGTCTGTTTTCAAGGAAGTCCAGATTCTAGTGCTGGAGCCGCCGGACCGCTCTCCCATAGATAAAGCGGAAATCGAAGCGCTGCGGCGGTTTGAAAGTGAAAATTTTTCATATTCCGTCCACCTGCCGGTACCGGGAAAGGTCGCGGCCAAAGACGATGCCGGAGTGCGCGCGATAGTTGAAATTATAGAAACATTCGAACCCATAACCGTTGATAATTATGTTTTGCATATGGAAAGAGATGGAAAAGAATTCGACCCTGAACTCGCGGTAAAACGGCTCGGGGAAATTATTGAACGTTCCGGCGTGGAACCGGAAAGAATCTGCGTTGAAAATCTTCATGAAGATTTCGGCAAAACATGGGAAGCGGTAAAGCGCGCCGGGGTATCCATATGCTTTGACGCGGGGCACATCCTGTTTGCCGGCGGCGACCCTTTTTCGTTCATTGACAAGTATCGCGAAAAGATCCGCATGGCGCATATTCACGGCGTGGACGGCGCCGATCACAAACCGCTGACCTCGCTGCCGGGAGAGTTCACAATAAAATTCCTTGAGCGGTTACAGGAAATCGCAATGCCCGGCGCGGTTATCATAGAAAATTATACGATTAAGGAAATGCGCGATTCGCTGCAATACCTTTGCGGCCTTTACGGATGCGATACTTCGCCGGACGCTTTATCATGAGCGTTATAAAAACACTGATAACCGGTGGGGCCAAAAGCGGTAAGAGCGCCTACGCGCTTGAGCTTGCCGGGGGGCTGTCCTGTAGAAAGTTTTACGTGGCAACCGCACGCGCGCTTGACGACGAGATGAAGGGTTGTATTGAAAAACACAAAAAAGAACGGACCCGCGACTGGACAACCATCGAAGAACCGCTGGAAATCGCCCGCGTGATAAACGATCTTGACGATCCGGCCAACATGGTTATAGTGGATTGCCTTAACTTATGGACTTCCAACCTGCTGGACAAGGCGGATGAAAAACGGTTTGAAAAACTGGCCGACGAACTGGCGGCTTCGTTTGCCGGGTTTAGCGGTTCTATAATCGGCGTGACGAACGAGGTCGGATTGGGGATCGTACCAGCCGATTCTCAAACGCGGTTGTTCCGCAATCGGCTTGGAAAATTAAACCAGGTGGTAGCCGCCAACTGTAAAAGCGTAGCGCTTATGGT
>BTTC01000114.1:0-6284 GCA_036244935.1 bacterium
TGTCGGCGAATAGTATGGATATCTCGTCCTTTTTGCCCACGCCCGCCGTGGCCATATCGCCGTAATTGTCCATTACCTCTGACAGCACCTCCTCGGATACGTATTGCGAGAACATTTTTCTTGCTTTGGTCTTTTCCCTGCCTTCGGTCATCATCAGGTATCCGAACATGGATATGGTCGATAAAAGGATTGCAAAAGAGGGGGGTACGAAATCATAAAGTTGGTTATTGGAAAAGTTTACGTAATAAAAAATCGCCCACGCGGTCAGTAAAACCACGGGAAGCATGATTTTTTGCGTAAACTTTTTGATGTAAAAAATGCCCGGAACGCATATTGACGTGAACAGCAGTATGGAAAAAATCGTAAAATTCCTATCCGGCGGATAAAGAAAATCGCCCTGTATGAAGTTGCTTGCAAGCGATGCGTGGAGATACACCCCCGGCGTTTTGGGGGAGATTGGCGTGGGCTTGAGGTCTTCAACCCCCACCGCGCTGGCTCCTACGAATACTATCTTACCGGAAAATTCATCTGGATGGACGGGGAGGTTCTCTATCTTACCGGCTAAAATTTTCTTTTGTGATTCCAGGATGCCGCTCATGGAGTAGGATTTATATTTATCGTATCCGTAAAAGTTGATAGCATAGCTTCCGTTCCTGTCAAGAGGGATTCGTTTGCCGCCTATCGTTAACGATTTTTCGCTCAATTCCATCGGCTGATTTTTGATCATCGGCGCAATCCCGGGAACGGAGAACAGGGAGCCCCCGTACCCCATCAGCAGGTGCGTACTTCTGTATACGCCGTCCGCGTCGGGTTTAAACTCCACTACCGCCATACCGTGCGCCGCCCCGTAAAGCTCTTTGAAAGGCATGTAGTACGCGTTGTTGGGTGATTTCATCACCGCGGCGCTCCGTTTGACGTTCAGCGAAAACTTCGATACAAAATCTTCAGGCAGCGGTCGGTTAAGGTCCAACTTGTTCACCTCGTCTTCCTTGTCAACAACAAGCTGCATCGCATGGTATACGAACCCCGAATCGTGGGTGGCCGAGACGAACTGCCGGTCCTGATCCCCCAGTTTGCCGGATTTTCTGGGTTCCTCCGTTTCGGTAAAAAGAATATCCATGAAGACCGCCTCAGGTCCGCCCATCGAAAGAAACTCAAAAAGGTCGGAGTAAACAGCCCGCGGCCACGGCCACCGGCCGACTTCAGGATCAAGGTACTGCAGGGATCGTTCGTCAATAAGTATGACGGCTACTTTATCGGATAACTGTTTTTCATAACGGAAATGTTTTACAGCCCTGTCGTAGACTATATATTCCAGCCTGATAAAAACACCCAGATAATCAAGTAAAACCGTGGCCGAAAAGACCGAGGCGCAAAGGATGGCTATCCTCATCCATTTCTTATCTGTCTTCATTTTCCCATATCGACCATTTAATGCGCCCTTTTTTTAAACTGGCTTACCGGGTATTACGATTGATTATTTTTCCCCCGCTATAGCCTCGGCGATATTAAGCGCATGGTCTTTCACGCGCCGATAAGCGTTTATCATGTCGGTGAATATCATCGTTATCAGCGGGTCCATGCGAACGTCGGACAGCCGCTCCAGATGCTGCGTGCGTACAAGCCGTATTTTGTTGGTTATGGCCGACGACTGGGGATGGGCTTCGCGGAGAACATCCTTTTTTTTACTTTCGCACGCGTCGTTAACCATTTCCACGTAAGAAAAGATTTTTTTGTGCAGTTTGTAAATATTCGCTTTTTCTTCTTTCGGCATAGTAAGATTCGCGTCCCTCAGCCTCAGGTACAGTTTCAGAATTCTTACGATATAATCGCTTATCGATTCGTATTCATCGGCCATGCGAATCTGCTGCCTTCCTTCCTCCGTAACTTCATGAGGAAGACCCGATGCCAGCAGGCCGGTCAAGAATATCGAGACCTCGTTTTGAATAATGTCCATGTCTCTTTCATCCTGAAAGACTTTTTCCACAGCTTCGTCATTTATCGTCTCGCCGCCTATTGCCGTTTTGAGATCGTCCATCATTCTTGTTACCGTATTTCCCATATTTATGATTTCAATGTTTGAGTGCTCCAGCGCGATCACGGGCGTTTCAATAATTGCGGATTCCAGCCTTGTAAGCGACTTTTTTTCTTCTCCCTCCTGCATCGGCACCAGTTTAACCAGCAGTTTTTCCATGTAACCGATAAACGGTATAAAGAGGGTTGCGTTGGTGATATTAAAGCCGGAGTGTACCGTAGCGATTCCCAAAATTATATAAGGGTATGTTTCGCCGCCGTTCACCATTGTCAGTAATCCTGGGTCGACGCCCAAGAACCGTCTTATCACCTGCAAATAAATGGGAAACACGGCTATCATCCAGGTAACGCCTATCATGTTGAATAAAATGTGCGCGTAGGCAAGGCGCTTGGCGTTTGTATTCGTGCCGATTGCGGCGAGATGGGCGGTAATGGTGGTTCATATGTTTTCGCCAAGAACCAGCGCCGCAGCGGATTCAAAGCCTATCACGCCGCTTGAGGCAAGCCCCATTGTAATGGCCAGAGTCGCGGAAGAGGACTGTATGATAAGCGTAGCCAAACAACCCGTAAGGGCCAGCTTGATGATGCCGAAATAAGTTCCGGCGTTAAACATGGAAAACCACTCGATAAATCCCGGGCTCGACCGCAGCGGTTTAAAACCGTTTTTCATAAGCTCCAGGCCGAAAAAAATCATACCGATTCCCATGATGGTCATGGCATAAAAACGCACCTTCTCATTCTTGGAAAAGAGGTAGAAAAATGAAGCCATTCCCAGAATCGGCAGCCCGTATTTCCCGATTTTAAGAACCAATATCCAGCCGGTGATCGTCGTTCCGATGTTTGCGCCCATCATTACGCCGAGGGATTGAAGAAGCGTCATCACGCCGCTGTTCACCAGACCGACTATCATCACTGTCGTAATCGAACTCGACTGCACCATGCAAGTGAACAAAACGCCGACCAAAAGCGCGACAAGGCGGTTATCCGTAACGGCGCTGATAAGACGCCGCAGCTGGTTTCCGGCAAACGACTGAATGCCGTCAGACATGTATTTCATCCCAAGCAGGAACATTCCCAGGCCGCCGGTCACCTGCAATACAATCTTTGACAGCATTTCAAATTCCACCAGAAATTTTCTCCATTAGGATTCAGAGTTCAGAAGCAGCAACAGTTGAAGTGCGAATATAACACATCCCGCGCTGGCGCAAGCCGGTATTTTTTATGACTTGAGACGTCTGAAAAACCCATGGAATCACTGCTGCCGGCGCGGATAACATAACAAAACCCCTCAGCCGGGAGCCGTGTTAAGGGCGCTGTATTTGACATGGGCATAACACTAAATTATCATGCTAGTTAGGCGTTGACATAGTGCGGGGGAGGAAGTATTAGAGACCCGAATGATCCGTTACGTATAATCCAGCACGTTCCTTCCGATTGCCCGGAGGTTATCCGAAGTTCTTGAGAGGTGAAGAGTTGGCGTCAAAGGTTTTGAAAGTCAGGGATGCCTTCTGAAAGACGCTCTTAACTTGATGTCGGAGCACAGTACGAAGATGAAAAAAGCCATGAGAGAAACGCGCGGCCTCCCGCGGCTCTCCGAAACCAGATACCGGATGATCGTCGAGTCTTCCATTGAGTTCGTTTACATTTTGCGGGAAGAAAAAATTTTGTACATCAACAGCAAGATGGCGGAGTTGTTCGCATCCCGCCTGGAAGATATGATCGGCAAAAGCATTATACGGATCGTCCACCCTGATGATGCGGCGCGTGTCCGCGCGGAGATATACGAAAGACTGGAAGGGGTCAACGAAGAACAGCCCATCAGGTTTCGTTCTGTTGAAAAGGATGGCCGGGAACTGGTAGTCGAATCAATTTGCCGGCGGGTAGTTGAAAATGGCGAAAAAGTACTGATCGGAACCATACGGGACATAACGGCGCAGGTCATGCGGCAAAGTGAACTTGAACGGGAAAACCGGGCGATGAAACTTCTTTTCATGGTATCCCAGCTATTCTCCGGCAGGGAGGATAACGTGAACAACGATCTTAAAAAGGCGTGTGAACTCGTAGTGGAATCCGGCGAGGCCGAAAGCTGTTCCTTTACGTTGATAAACCGGTCCGAAGATACCGCCGTTATAGCCGCCGCCGCCCACAAAACGGAAAACAGGCTTCTTGCATACAATCCCATTGTTACCTTGCGGTTAAAGGAATGCCCTTATTTACTGCGTGCGCTTGAAAGCATGGAGCCGGTAACGATGCGCGCTGATGAGGGAAAGAACATGAGCGCGGAGATGTATCAAATAATGGAAAAGGGGATGTCATTTTGCGTGATCCTGCCGTTGGTATCCGATAACCGTTCTATCGGCGCGATGATCCTTGGGTACAGGAAAAGAGGCCATGCTCCAGCACAAAAAGATTTTCAACGTTTTGCCGTAATTACAAGGCAGATTGCAGGAGCGTATGGGAAAAACCTGCTTGCCGTGCGGCTTTCGGAATCCGAGGCTCAGTACCGCGAGCTTTTCGATTACGCCGTGGACATGGTTTTCAAGACCGATGCGGGGGGGCTGATAGAAGATATTAACGCCCAGTTCACGGTGGAAACCGGTTACGATCCGGCGGAATGGATCGGCAAACCTTTCAAGATGCTGCTTTCCGGTATGACGCAGCCTGACGCCGACAGGCTTGATGAATCCAACGAACGTTTTGAAGGGGCGGAATTCACGCTTCACACGGACTTCGGTGAAAAGTATTTCTACATTTCTTCATGGCCGCGTTTCGACAAGCGGGATAAGGTGGTCGGAAGCTGGCGCGTTGCGAGAAACATAACGGATCAGAAGAAAAACGAGCTGGAACTTATTAAAACCAGAGATAAAACGGAAGAGGCGAATAAGGCGAAATCCATGTTTCTGGCAAACATGTCCCATGAGCTGCGTACGCCGCTTACGGCGATAATAGGATTCGGCAACCTTATAAGCACAAACAAAAATACCTCCGGCGAAATAAAAGAGCAGGCCAGCATAGTTGTCAGCCAGGGCGAAAGCCTGCTGAAACTCATAAATAATACACTGGACCTCGTAACGGCGGAAAAGCATCCCGAGGTCAAACTCAACGAGGTGTCGCTGATCGACCTTATGAAAGCGGCGGTTGAAAAGGAAGCGGATAGCGCCGGCAAAAAACGTCTGACCACGAATATATCCATCAACCCATTGCTGTCAGAGTTCTTAGTACTTGACGAATATAAGGTATCCGTTGTGCTGGGGCAGCTTCTCGACAACGCCGTAAAGTTCACCGGCTTCGGAAAGATAAAGGTGTCGGCTTGGCCGGAAGGCTCGATGCTGATATGTATGGTTCAGGATACCGGTATCGGTATTGGACAAAAACACCTCCTTGAGATATTCGAGAATTTTTACCAGGTAGACGGATCGCTTACGCGTAAATACGGCGGCGCCGGTTTGGGTCTGCCGCTGGCGAAATCGCTTGTCTCTGAAATGGGCGGCTCCATATGGGTGAAAAGCATGCCGGGGGTAGGAAGTTCCTTCTATTTTTCGATACCACTGCAGATAAACCCGCCGGAAATTGGAGAGGAGGACAAAGATGCCTACCATATACTCGCGGCGGACGACGACAAGTCCATCCGGATTTTGATAAACGATACGCTTACGAGAGCCGGGTTCAAGGCGCAGATGGTCAAAAACGGCTACGAGGCGCTGGAAGCGTGCCGACTCAAAAAATTCGACGTGGTTATACTGAACATACGGATGCCTCATATGGCGGGCGACGAGGCGGTGAAACAGATAAAATTGATACCGCATTACCGAAACGTGCCGGTAATAGCGCTCACGGCGAAAACAATGAAAGGCGACCGTGAAAAATACCTTAAAACTGGTTTCGATTACTATATACCCAAACCGTTTAAACCGATGAACCTGCTGAACCGTATAAAATCGCTGCTGCCGATTCGTAAAACGGCGGACAAGTCCTGATACCCCGATAATTTCAGTCAAAATCTTTTTATGCGGCACTACCGGTTTTTTGGTAGTGTATCAGTTTGAAATTTACGCACATGAAGAAAGCGGTTTTTGCAATAATCCTCCCCTTGCGCGAGCAGAAGGGGAGGTGGCTGCCGCAGGCAGTCGGAGGGGTTTTCCTATATTCCAAAGGTTTATGAACACCACCCCTGCGCCCCTCCTCGTGAGCCGAGGAGGGGATGTTTGCCGTGAATCAGGTTTTTGAGGGATTAGACAATTTGGAATTTT
>BTTC01000115.1:0-6281 GCA_036244935.1 bacterium
TTCGGCAAGCTCACGGCAAACAGCTCAGGGTGACAAAGAAGATGTCATGGTGATCCGTTAGCTTGCCGAACGTTCGAACCACGGCATTATCGATCCTGCTTTTTTCATCACATGTACAAGTGGCGATTTGTCCGCAAAGCGTTTTTGACATCTTCCAACGGCATCACTTAAATCAGATGCCTTCGTCATGCCCATCTTACGCACCCAGCCGTCGGGGAGATCGGAAATAAGCAAAACCTCGCAGTCTTCCGTCTTTTTTCTTGTCGCTCTGGCGGTTTGGCCGTATATGGCGAAATCGTTTATTAGCGTTTTCTCCATTTCATCCGATGATCCATGCTCGAACCATTTCAAAAAACGTTCATTGCCGATGCCCTTCGAGCATTCAGCCAACAGCACGATCACGCCGCCGCGTTTTACCGCCCTGTACGCGAAGTCGAGCGATTTATGCGACTGTATGAAATTTATATCCGACGGATAGCCGCCCGTGGAAGCGATAACGACGTCGGCAAGCCGGTTTATTGGAACTATCGAATACCCGGAAACGAAGCGGCACGCATCCTTGAAGGATTCCTCCAGGCCGCCTCCGTTCAAGAAAAGAAAATTCCCTGATTTGTCCAAAACCGTGTTGATAAGAAAATCAACGCCCGCAGCCCGCGCCGCTTGCACGGCTCTTTGGTGCATGGGGTTACCGTCCAGCAGTCCGGGACCTATGCTTGGATATTTCCCTACCCCCCCCGTGTTCAGGCACAGCTTATGGAATTCCATGCACGAGTCGTAAGAAGCGATACCGGGCAGTATCGCCTTTCTGCCGCCGCCGAAACCGGCCAGGTAATGCAGCTTTACGGAACCTATGACAATCAATCCATCCGCTTGCGCGGCGACTCTGTTTATCTCCACCGAAGAGCCGTCCGCAAGATTTATTATTTTCGTTTCGCCGCGGGAATCGTGATCGACATTTTTGTAATTCCGGTAAACAGCGTCGCCAAGCAATTCGTTTTTTTGCTTTTCCGTTTGCGGCGGGTGGATGCCCGTTGCGAAGATTATGGTAACGCGCTCTTTGTTTACGCCCAGCTTTTCCAGCCGAATCAATAAGGGCGGCAGCAGACGATCCGCTCCGGCGTTGCGCGTTACATCCGGCACCACTATGGCCACGCTTTTTTTGCGGTTGAATATTTCATCGAAGCCACTTCCGCCGACCGGTTTATCCAGAAGCTCCGATAGTCTTTTTTCGGGAGATGGAATCGGCCCCCTTTCCGGCGCGGTTATCTCTTCAACGATCCAGCTTGCCGGGATTTCAGCCTCAACCGTCCCGTCTCCGTAAGAGAGTTCCAGATGCATCAGGGAGCGCGCACCATACATGCGACCTTATGTCCTTTTGCTGTTGTTGTAGAAATTTCCTTGAGGTTTTGGGGAGTGGATTCGCATTCCCTGCGCTTGACCGGACAGCGTGGATGGAAGCAGCATCCCGGCGGCGGGTTGGCGGGAGACGGCGGATCGCCTTTACGAACAATTTTCCTTGCTTTAATTTCGGGGTCAGCCACGGGAAGCGAAGCTATGAGAGCTTCGGTGTAAGGGTGCGTCGGGTTTTTGAAAAGCTCGCCGCTTCCGGCCTCTTCCACGATACTGCCAAGATACATTACGGCTACGCGGTCGCTTATATGCCGCACCACCGAGAGATCGTGCGATATGAACAGATAAGCCATATTGAATTTTTCCCTTAAATCCATAAGAAGATTCAGTACTTGCGCCTGAACCGAAACGTCCAGCGCCGACACCGGCTCGTCGCATACGATAAATCGCGGTTTAAGGGCTACGGCGCGCGCTATCCCGATGCGCTGCCTCTGGCCGCCGCTGAATTCGTGGGGGTATCTTTTTGCAAGTTCACGACTTAAACCAACCTGCGCCATAAGTTCGGCGACGCGCTCGTCAAGTTCTTTGCCTGCCGCCGCTTTGTGTATTACAAGGGGTTCCGAGATTATTCGCCCAACCGTCATGCGCGGGTTAAGCGATGCGTATGGATCCTGAAAGATTATCTGCATCTTCCTGCGGATCGCGCGCATTTTTTTACGGTCTTTTTTCAGGATGTTTTCATTTTCAAACGTCACTTCACCGCTGGTCGGTTCTATGAGACGGAGCATCGAACGGCCCAGCGTAGTTTTGCCGCACCCGCTTTCTCCCACAAGACCCAGCGTTTCACCGGGGGCTATTTCAAGAGTTACGCCGTCTACCGCGCGCACGTCACCGGTACGGCGCGAAAGCAGGCCGCTGTATATCGGGAACCATGTTTTGAGATTTTTTACTTCCAGCAACACGCTATTCGAATTCACCAGCGTATTATATCCCACTTCAAACGCGGTGCGCGGATCGTCGGCGCCTGTTTGATTTACCTTGCCAATCAAATATCTTTAAAGTAAGCCATAGCCGCGAATGACACTACCGAGTCGTTTTTACCCTCTACGCTTTGCCGGTAATCAAGAAGTTTTCCTCCACTTACACGGCATCCCTCAAGAAGTTCCATCAACACGTAAAGAGCCGGGAAGCCGCACACGTGATTTTTTGGATTCAGCACTTTCATGAATTCCACCAAACCTTTTTTGTCCACGCCGGCGGCAATATCCAGAAGTTTGCGATCCTCTTTTTCTATCTCTTCAAGTCTTTCCTTTGGCGCGCCGCCGTTTTGGCCGAAACGTTTTCCCACGTGGCTCAGGTCGATACCGGCGATAATGCAGATATTACCGCCCATGGCGTTTATTGATTTCTTCAGCGCTTTAATAAACCTGCCGACGCGGTCCGGGTTGAACAGCGGGTCGTTCAGTTCATCTATTGTCTCCGGAAAGGAAAGGAGTATGGGAACTATCTTCCTTGGCGGGTCGGAACCGCCGAAGAGTTTTTGCAAAAACAGCACCTGCAGTTCCGCCGAGTGCTCGCTTCTGTGCACAAACGCGTTTTTGTAAATCGGTTCACCGAAATCCGATTCCAGCGCGGCAAGAAATTCGTGGTCCGTCGGGCTTATCCCCAGCGGTGTTTCAAAATCCTTGTCTATGCACGCGAAGAAGTCCTCGGTGAGTGAATGGCCTATCGCAAGTATTACGAACGTCTCCGCCGTCGAGCCGGCCAGCCGCGAATAAGCCGCTCCGTAAGACGGCCCGCCAACCGCAATGTCAATGTGAGGAGCTACCAGCGCGAATGGAGGAGGATCAACCGCCGCGGTTTTGGTGATATACCCATCCAGCATTTTCGCAACCTCCGCCGCATCGGCAGAATAGCTCTTTCCCGCAAGCGCGGATTTACGCACGGGCGCGTCCATAAAATCCTCAACAATCTTTTTTCTGCGTTTATCGAAATTCTCGTTATCCAGCAGAAAATTTTCGTCCATTGTTTTTACAAGGTTTTCTATATCCTTTAGCGGGATATTGGCCTTGAATGTGTCGGAAAAATTTTTAAGGATGTCGTTGATGCTGTTGACGCCGTTCATTATGCTTATGATAAAATACGCCTGCAGAGATACCGAAAGACCGTTCGGTGAGATGTTGTACGGATCGCGCAGGAGTACTGCCCGCTGACCTTCGTGTTCAATAGGTATCGGCTCTATTGCGCGCATCTTCGGCTTTGATTGTGCAAAACTCATCTTTGTATTTTACCCCAACCCGCTTTATTCATGAATAATCCATACTAAATTAACGATGCCAAAAAATCGGAAACCGTTTGTGGCTGCGCGTCGATTGGAACATCGGAGAAGTCTATTACAAGTTTGCGGTCTTCATCCACTTTCAGCTTGCCGTTAAAACTCTCTGACGAGGCGGTTATTACCTTTATAAAATGCTCGGAATCTTCGGCAAAGATCATCGTAAGATTTTCACCGCTGAGTTCCACTCGTTCTGCGCCGAGGTTTGATCCGGCGCAGCGGATGCGAACGGCTTCAACAAGTTTCCGCGCATTTTCAGGCGGCTCGCCGTAACGATCCTCTAACTCCTCCGCGATTTGAAGAATCTCTTCATCGCTGCCGGCTTTATATAGCCGATTATAAAAATTCATCCTCTGTTCAAGCGGCGGGATATAGCTTTTATCCAGCTTGCCAACGAAATCGAGATGCAGTTTTGTTTCCACTTTCCGTTTTTTACCGCCGGTCTTCAGCTCATTCACCGCTTCCGAAAGCATTCGGCAGTACGTTTCAAAACCAACCGCCTTTACCTGCCCCGACTGCTGCGGGCCGAGCAGGTTGCCCGCGCCGCGTATTTCCATGTCGCGCGATGCGAGCTTGAAGCCGGAGCCGAGTTCGCTCAACTCTTCCACCGCCTTAAGGCGCTTCCTCGCCAGGGGAGTAATCGAATCGGGCACCAGCAGGTAAGCGTATGCGCGGTGCCGGTCGCGCCCCACGCGGCCGCGAAGCTGGTAAAGCTGCGCAAGACCCAACCGGTCGGCGCGGTTTATGATTATTGTGTTGGCGCTGGGAATGTCCAGTCCCGATTCGATGATGGTACTGCAAAGCAGCATGTCCATTTTCCGTTTTATGAAAAGGTCCATCGTCTTTTCAAGCTCCGCTGCCGGCATCTGGCCGTGCGCAACGGCGATTCGGGCTTGCGGGAGGAGTTTTTTTAAATAACCGTGCATCGCGTTGATCGTCTCCACGTTGTTGTGCAGAAAAAACATCTGCCCGCCCCTTGCCATCTCGCGGGCTACTGCCTCCTTTATGGTGTGATCATCGAACCTGCGGATGAGAGTGGTGATTGAAAGACGCGCCGGCGGGGGCGTATTGATTATGCTCACGTCGCGTATGCCGGACATCGACATGTGCAGCGTTCTTGGTATTGGCGTTGCGCTTAACGTAAGAACATCAAGCATTTCCCGTAGCTTTTTTAGTTTCTCCTTATGCTTTACGCCGAACCTGTGTTCCTCGTCGATTATCAGCAGGCCGAGGTTTTTTATTACAACGTCCTTTTGCAGAAGCCTGTGCGTGCCGATAACGATATCCAGTTTGCCGTGTTTCAGATCTTCAAGTATTTTCTTTTGTTTAACTCGTGGAACAAAACGGCTGAGCATCTCCACCCGCACGTCCAGCGGCTCCATGCGGCGCGAAAAGGTCTCAAAATGCTGGTTGACCAGAAGCGTGGTGGGACCCAGAACGACCGTCTGCCTGCCGTCCATGGCCGCCTTGAACGCCGCGCGCATTGCTACTTCCGTCTTGCCGTAACCGACGTCGCCGCAAATCAGCCTGTCCATCGGCTTCGCGGATTCCATGTCTTTTGCTACATCGATAATCGCCGCGGCCTGATCCGGCGTTTCCGTGAACTCGAAATTTTCCGAGAACTCGCGGTGGAAATGGTTTTCGGACGCATAAGCGTAACCTTCGCCCAGTTTGCGTTTTGCGTAGATGTCCAGCAGTTCCTTTGCCATGGCGAAAATGCTCTTTTGCGCTTTTGCGCGCGTTTTTAGCCATGTCTTTCCTCCCATGCGGTCGAGCGCTGGTCTGGGGCCTCCGGCGCCCGAATATTTCTCTAACAGGTAAATCTGCGATATGGGCAGAAAGAGCCGCTGATCGTCGGCGTACTCGATCTCCAGGAACTCGTCGGGTGGATGCCCCAGGCTGAGAGTTTTTGCGCCGTGGTAAACGCCTACTCCGTGGTCGCGGTGGACAACGTAGTCGCCCGGTTTTACGTCCGAGAAATCGGTCATGAAAACAGCTTCGCGCCTTCGGGTTTTTCGCCGAGGCTTTTCTATATGGCGGCCAAATATCTCCTCTTCGGTAATCACGGATAAACCTTCCATAATGAAACCGGAAAAAAGTCCGCCGGAAGTTACGATGATGGCCGGTTCGCCCTCTTCGCCCTCTTCGTCAAAAAACCATGACGCCGTGAGTTTTGCCATATCCTGCGGTTTAATGCGCCTCACGCCCACGTCTTCTTCTCCAAAAAGTCTTTGTACACGCTTTGCGGCTTCGCGCGAGCGCATGACGATCAGCGAGGATAGACCCTTGACGATACTTTTCTTGGCGTCGTATATGCACCTGCTGAACGCCCCGTGCAGCCGGTCCGCTTCCGCCGTTTTAACGTAAATGCAGTCCCGGTTTTCTTCTTCCGTGGGAAGCTCCGTCATCGTTATCCGTGCGGACGAATCGATGTATTGCGTAACCTTGCCGTAATCAATATAAAAATTTTCAGGTGGCGGAAAAAAATCACCGCGCTGTTCGGCCTGCTTGTATCCTTCATCAACCTGATAGCGGAAGTTTTCCAGATGCTCCGTTATCTTCTCGGGTTCGCGCAAGACGATGGCGGCGTCTTCGG
>BTTC01000116.1:0-6233 GCA_036244935.1 bacterium
GTCAGCGCAAAAAGTTTCGCCCCCGCAAATGGAAAACCGGAACCGGCGCCTATTGGCGGAAATAAGCCGCACGAAGAAAGCGTCGACGCAAGCCCGATTGACTTAAGCAGCACGGTCTTTCCACCGGCGTTGGGGCCGGATACGACAAGCGTCTTCTCCGTTTCTTTCATCACCAGAGAATTCGCGCACGGATTTTCTTTACGAAAGACCATGAGTGGATGCCTGAGATTAGAAAACCTGATGGAACCGTCGGTAGTAAACACGGGTCTGCCGCCGTCGATCAAAATGGAGAAACGCGCACGCGAGGCCGTTGCGTCCAGCCGCCCGGCTATTTCGTAATTTCGCGCTATTTCCTTTTCGCGCTCACGCATCATCTGCGCCGCCAAGCGGACCAGCCGGTAGATTTCCTCGTCGCGTTCGCTCAAGATTTCCTGCAGGAGGTTGTTTTCCCTTACGAGTTCCTGCGGCTCCATGAACGCGGTTTTCTCCGATGCGGAGATGCCGTGTATGATTCCGGCGAAACTGTTTTTGAACTCCGCCTTTACGGGAAGCGCCAGACGTCCGTTACGGATCGTTACGTAATCATCTTGCAGCATTTCCTTTATCTCTTCCCTTGAAATCATCTCTTCCGCGCTTTTGTTTATCTTTCGGCGCAGCGAGTTTATGCGTGATTCCATATCCACAAGCGCGGCGCTGGCGTCGCTTTTTACCTCACCCTCACCGTCAAGAGTTGCGCTGAAAAACCTGACAACCTCATCTAAAGGATCAAAATTCCGGCAGATGGCGCGCAGTTTGTCCGTTTCCCGGATTTCTTCACTAACAAAAACGTTAATCCGCTCCACGACGTGCAGGAAAGAGATAACGCTTTTGAAATTTTCTTTTTCGGGCGTCATACCCTTCCTGATTTTCACAAGCGTGGGTAACGGACTTTCAACGCTAACGGGGAAGAGGTTATTTCCAGAATTCAAAAGAGCGATCATCTGCGCCGTTTCGTCTAAAAGACGCTCGGCCAATTGAAGGCTTTGTGCGGGCGACATTTCAAGGCAGATATTTCTGCCGGAGTCCGTCTTGCAAAATCCGGCCAGTATCCCGCGTACATCCAGAAAATCAAGAGCGCGGCAGGTGCGCGCAAAAGAAGCGTGAGAATTCGGCTGCGATGTCACCGGACGAATAACGGTTTTCTTTTATTCCAGGCAGTGATCATAATTCACAGAGAATGTTCTTTATATACGCGGCTAAAGCATATTGCTTTACCATGTATGCGGTGTGCACACGTAATGTTGATATTCAGACCTGTTGGAATATCTATCGTATCTGCTAAAATTTGAAATGCTATAATCTTCGATCTTTCGACACGCCAAGAGTAACAAAAATCGTCGTGTCAGGAGAGTACGGCTTCCCTTGTCGCCTCTTCGAATTCGAAAATTTCTATTACATCGCCAACTTTTATATCGTTGTACTTTTCAATACCGATACCGCACTCATACCCGCCGCTGACTTCCTTTACGTCTTCCTTGAACCGGCGCAGCGATGAAACAATTCCGGTATGCACAACAACATTGTCACGCACGAGCCTGCATTCCGTATTCCTGCGTATCAGTCCTTCAAGCACCCGGCAGCCCGCGATAACGCCGATGCCGGTTATCTTGAACGCTTCACGCACCTCTGCCCTGCCGAGCCGTTTTTCTACAATTTCCGGATCAAGCATTCCCTGCATGGCGGATTTTATATCATCCGTTATTTCGTAGATTACGTTGTACAACCTCACGTCTATTTTTTCCTGCGCGGCAAGTTTCCTCGCCTTTTCCGTGGGGCGGACATTGAAGCCTATAACTATCGCGTCCGATGCGTCCGCCAGCACAATATCTGTTTCCGTTACGCCTCCAACTCCGCTGTGTATGACCTGCAGTTTTATTTTTTCAAACGAAAATCTGGATAAAAGCTCTGCCAAACCGTCCAGCGAGCCCTGCGTGTCACCCTTTATAACCAGTTTCAGTTCCTTAAGCTCACCATCGCCGAGTCCTTCTACAACGTTTTCAAGACGAACATGCTGCTTTTTCAGCAGGTTTTTCCGGCGCAGGTCACTTTGCCTTTCCTGGCTTATCTGGCGGGCTTTTTTGTCGCCTTTAACCACTACCAGCTCTTCTCCCGGAGAACAGATTGCGTTCGCGCCAAGAAGTTCAACCGGCAGTCCCGGTCCCGCCGTTTTCATCAATTTACCCTTGTCGTCCATCATTGCGCGAACCTTGCCGAAGACGACTCCCGCAACGAAAGAATCCCCCTGCCGCATGGTACCTTTATTAATTATTATCGTATGCACCGGCCCCCGGCTTTTATCGAGCTTCGATTCTATAACGGTTGCGGATGCGCTTTCCTTTGGGTCGGCGTGAAGTTCCAGCAGTTCCGCCTGCAGGTGTATCATCTCCACCAGGTGGTCGATCCCTTCGCCCGTCTTGGCCGATACGTTGCAGAATATGGTCGTCCCGCCCCACTCTTCAGGGACAAGGCCGAACCTGGTGAATTCCTGTTTAACCTTATCCGGCTGGGCGTCGGGTTTGTCTATTTTATTTACGGCAACCAGTATTGTTACGCCTGCGTCCTTTGCGTGATTCACCGCTTCTTCGGTTTGCGGCATGATCCCGTCGTCCGCCGCCACTACCAGAACTACGACGTCCGTCACCTGTGCGCCGCGCGCCCTTAAAGTGGTAAAGGCTTCATGCCCCGGAGTATCTATTAACGTTACCAAACCATGACCGGTATCGATGCTGTAAGCGCCGATGTGCTGGGTTATCCCGCCCGCTTCCTTACCGGCCACGTCTGTTTTACGTATGCTGTCCAGAAGCGTTGTCTTGCCGTGGTCAACGTGTCCCATAACGGTCACAACCGGCGGCCGCAGCGGTAGATGCGAGAGATCCTCGGATTGCCGTTTCGTTTCCTCCGACGATTCTTCTACCTTGTCGTGTTTTACTTTTACGGTGTAGCCCGTTTCTTTTGCGATTTCGGAGGCCAGCTCCACGCCAAGCGTCTGGTTTACCGTTACGGCAACACCTTTCAGGAAAAGTTTTCTGATTATTTCAGCGGGGGAAGTTTTTAAAATTTCCGCCAACTCTTTAAGAGTAATGGCTTCGTCTATTACTATCTGTTTTGCCTCGTCCTCTTTTTTGCGTTTTGCCTCGTCCTCAATTTCCTTTTCAATCCGGCGGAGTTCCGCCTCTTCTTCCTTTTCCTTTTTGAGTTTTTCTTCTTGTCTGCGCGCTTCTTCAGCCTTCCTTGAGATTTCCTCACTGGCTTTGCGTCTTTTTTCTTTTTCCTTTTTTCTTGCTTCCTCCGCCGCTTTTTCGGCCTCTTTTTTCATTTCCGCTTCCTTGCGCTCTGCCGTTTCCCTTGCTTTTGCGGACGCGGTTTTAACCGGTTTTTTCTTTTCGGCGGTTTTGGCCGCTATCTTTTTTACCGATGTTTTAGAGGCGTTAGAGGCGGAAGCAGACTTTTTGCCCGCAAGTTTTTGTTTGACGACAGGAATCAACTCTTCGCTTATAGTGGACGAAGCCGTCTTGCCGGTTACCTTCAGCTTTTTAAGTTCGGCGATTATGTCGGCGCTTTTTACGCTGATCCCCTTCGCCAGTTCGCAAATTCTCATTTTATACGCATCCTAACTTGTAATATGAAAACCTAGACTATATCACATTTAACGGAAGCGTAACCGCATTATAAACGCTTGCGGGAACGGCTCCTCAAATGCGCTAAAACTATTTCCAGAGTACCGCCTCCTGCACGGCCAAGCGGTCGCACCGCTCGTTTTCGGGATGACCCGCGTGCCCCCTTATCCAACTCCACTTCACTTCATGACGGGCGGAAAGTGAAAACATCTCCTCCCATAACCCGCGGTTTTTTACCGGCTTTTTGTTTGCGGTCTTCCAGCCGTTTTTTATCCACGAATGTATCCACTGCGTCATACCCTTAACCACGTATTGCGAATCGGTCGTAACGACAGCCTCCGAAGGTGAAGCAAGCGTTTTAAGCGACTCGATAACGGCGGTCATTTCCATTTCGTTGTTTGTCGTCATTCTTTTGCCGCCCGAAAGCTCTACCTCTTTTTGCCCCGATCTGATGATAGCGCCCCAACCGCCCGGACCGGGATTGCCCAGACAGCTGCCGTCACAGAATATTTCGACCTTTTCTACGTTGTTGTTATTCCGCATGGATTTTACCGGTAAATGCTGGATACGAATGCGGCGGAAATTCTAGAAATCGAAATCGACCTGCCACGAAACGAGGTTTTTTCTGATTGGCGTTTCTTTGTTATAGCGTATGAAACCCAAAAGCAACGAGGCGTTTTCCGAAAACGACCATGTAAAACCTACCCCCAAAGCGCCGTAATCGCTGTTCGTACCCTGGAAATCAATGCCGAACCAAAGCCTTTCGTTTATCTCCGGCATCCTCCTGTCGAATCCCATGATGATGCCGTCGTTGCTCTTTGTCCCGTTAGTGTCTTTGAGGTGTGAAGCATTGCCGGCAAAGTAACCGAACGTGAAGCGGCCTATGAAGGAGACGGTCTTTGCGGCGCCGACATAGGCGATGTTGTAATCGTTTTCCCCCTCCTTCGTACCAAGATCGTACCCGCCGCCGAAGATCGCCGGCGACTCGGGGTTGAAAGCTCCTTCTGGAAGCGCCACCTTGATATGCCATGTGGCAGGGTAGTCGGTCGGCTCTCTAAGGTCGATACCCGCTTCAATCTGCAGGGGCTGGAGGTCGTATATCCCGGCGGAAATTCCATAAACCGGCTCCAGGTTGTAACCGCCGCTTTTTTTCGGCAGGAACATGGTGGTGGTGTTATCTATCCCCAGATGGAATGTTCCGAAAGGCTGTACGTCTCCCGACGGTATCCTTATGAGTTTTGACGGAGTCGCCCACGCAGTCTGGACGGAAATCAACAGTATCAATACCGCCTTAACAGCTCTCTTCATTTACACGCACCCCCTAATAAGCATAACGGCCACAGCGCCCAGCCCGATTTGCAGCATGATATTTCAAAATTACCGGACAGCGCAATCAATCCAAATAAGTCGGCTATATTTAAATATATTCTATGTTGTTTTATTAAAAACAAAAAGTCAAACAAAAAGGTTGTTGGCGATTTCAACATTGTGGAATACACTGAGGGTATGGCAGTAGACGGTGTAGAAGACAGTGCTAACGCGGCGCAAGCCCAGCCGCAAAGAAGCGAGGAAAGCGAAAGGTTGCGTCGGGAGCGGCGTGCCGATGAAGAGGAAGAGCGGCGTACTGAGGAAGTGGAAGATGATTCCAACAAACGGGCGCAAGAACAGCTTCAGGGTCCCGGTAATGCGCTAAGCGGTACGCTGGGCGTCGGCGGCAACGTAGATGTGCGAGCCTGAGTCCAGTCTGTAAATAATTCTGTTTTAGCGGCGGCCTCGGTCGCCGGGTAAATGATTTTCATATCCAACTTTACCGTATGGCGGGAATGAATGGGGTCCACTTCTTTTATATTTTGCATTCAAGTTGTAATTCGGTCAGTTATCCTTAGAAGCATATAAATCAGAGCAAACAGCCGGTGGAACAAGTAATCAATGTGGTCATCTCGTTTTAAAGGTGTACAGTTTGTTTCATAATGACGAATATGAAATTTGTTGCCAATGCCGGTTAGTGCATTCGCCTCATCTTCAAGTCTTTCCCGAAAATTAGGTTCAGATGCACATTTATATAGCAACTTCTTGATCCCAACTTTCTTATCAGGATCCTCTATAGTCTTCAACCGTTCCCACGCATCCCAGAGCTTTTCGAGAGCTTCTTTACGGACTCTCGGTTTAGGATTAAGGAATTTCTTATGGGCCAAATTCAGCAACGAGTCAAGTTCATCATCACCAGTTTGGAATTGAGAAAATTTGAGCACTTCCCCAAGTATTTCCGAAGGGAATCGCTTAATACGGCCTTCTGCATCAAGTTCATAAGCTAGGCCATTACGCCGAAGAATGCGATTGATATCTTCCCTAAATAGTTCTCGACCTTCTACAGGTTCAAATTCCAGATGGTGGTGTTGGAAGAAACTATGGTAAGCAGTCTGTTTAGGTTTTCCTACAGCCTGATAACAGAACTCTATGGAGTGCACCCCTGTAACTGGAGCGTTTTTCCAATAAATTAGGGTGTCTGTGCCGACAAATGAGGGATAATTTCCTCGGAAGGAGTCGGACAGATGAAAAAGTATCGTCATTTTGATG
>BTTC01000117.1:0-6223 GCA_036244935.1 bacterium
TGTTTTAGATGCCCGTAATCGTCCTCGTCAAGTTTGCCGGTTTTGTAATCAAAGTCGAGGTCCTTAAGCGCCGTATAAGAGGCCTCCCTTTCATAAAGAAGCCTGTGGTATTCGTCGCCTTCCCTTATTTTTTGCGCGTGAACCGTTGAAGAAGAAAAAATCGGATAACCTATGGCTGTAAGAACGGCTATAACGAGAATAATTTCAAAAACAATCATCAGTCTTCAAATTTCTCTAGTTCGCGGCGCATTTTTTTCAAGTACGGATCGTTTTCCCGTACTTTGCTAACGGTATTCGCCTCGGTTTCCGCCGTTCGACGGCGGCTGGACCAGTTGCGGATAAGCACGGCGACTGCATAGCCCACAAGCAAGATTACCGCAAACGGGACGACCCATGCCATTATGTTGAATCCCCTGAATGCCGGCAGCGCAAGGATCGCCTCTCCGCGGGCCGAAACAAGCCGGGCCGTTATTTCATCGTATGCAAGCCGTGTATCAATCATTTGCTGAATCTCTTTTCTGACGGGTACGGCAAAGGAGCACTGTTCGTGCGGACACGACTTGACGGTTGAACCGCAACCGCAAAGACAAGCCAGCTTCGAAGATAAATCGTTAAAAAGCGACTTTTTCACCTGCGGCGTAAGCGGTATGTTTTCCACGCCCCACGCAGGCGCCGTGAATACCAAGAGAAACAAAAATAAAAGCGTTTTCATATCCGAAGTCTAGCACAAGGCGGCGGCTGCCTTATCGGGAAATCAAGGGTCGGACCAACTCATACGATAATCAGCTGGCGCAAGTACTATAATGAACCGATGATAAAAAACAAAGTTCCTGACCGGCACAGACCGTTCAGCAGAAAATTCATATCCAAGGATTTTAAAATCACCGACGCAGCAAGTATAAAACCGTGGGTGGATAAGCTGTTGGAGCGGGAAATAACATCCGCCGATGAAATGGCCGACTGGCTTGAAGATAATTCCGAACTGCAAGGCATCATCGGCGAGTATTCAAACGTTCGTTACGTAGCGATGACTTGCGACACGAAAAGTGAAGATAAAAAAAACGCGTATCTCTATTTCGTGCGCGAAATCCAGCCGAAATTTTCGGAGTGGAACAACGCGCTTAATAAGAAATTTTACGACTCACCAGCGCATAAACGACTCGAAACCAAAAAATACGGACGGCTCGACCAAATGCTCAGTACGGCGATAAAGCTTTATACCGAAAAAAATGTTCCGCTGGAAGTTAGAGATACGGAAATGTCCCAGAAATACCAGATCATTACCGGAAGCTGGACAGTGGATTTTGAGGGCAAGACAAGGACGATGCCGCAGATGTCGCTATACCTTTACGGAACCGACGGGGACCTGCGTGAACGCGCATGGAAGGCGATGGCCGCGCGCAGGCTGACCGATTCCGGCACGCTTGAATCGCTCTTTGACGACATGCTTTCCGTGCGCCATGAGTTCGCGCAGAACTTGGGGCTTGATAACTACCGCGGCTACTGCTTCAAAAGCAAACTGCGCGACTACGCGCCGGAAGACTGCCTGGAATTCCACGATTCAATCGAAAAATCGGTTCTGCCGCTGGTAAAGAAGATCGCCGAAAAACGAAAGCGTGAAATGGGGGTCGACCGGCTGAGGCCGTGGGACATGAGCGTCGACCCGCGCGGCAGACCTCCCCTTAAACCTTTTGTACGCGTTAAAGAACTGCAGGACGGCGTTGAAGAGATATTCAAAAGTATAGATACAAGGCTCGGTGAAATGTTTTGTTCCATAAGGGATACCATGGACTTGGAAAGCCGCGACGGAAAGGCGCCCGGCGGTTATCAGACAACCTTCGAGGAACGCAGAATACCGTTCATTTTCGCCAACTCCGCGGGGGTTCACGCGGACGTCATTACGCTTCTCCACGAGGGCGGCCACGCTTTCCACACCCTGTCATGCAGGGAGCTGCCTCTTATATGGTACCGTCACGCGTCGATGGAATTTTCCGAGGTGGCCAGCATGACGCAGGAACTTATGGGGAATCCTTTCCTCGGCGTTTTCTACAAGGACGACGAACAGGCGAATCGGGCCCGGCTGGAACAGTTGGAGCGGGTGGTGGAGATATTTCCGTGGGTCGCCACGATTGACGCTTTTCAGCACTGGATATACACGCACCCCGGACACGCGCGCGAAGAAAGAACGCAGCAATGGCTGGAAATTTCACAAAGATTTGAAGTAGGGCTTGACTGGAGCGGTCTTGATCAGGACATCAAAAGGTATGGTTGGCACAGACAACTTCACATCTTTGAAGTGCCATTTTACTACATAGAATACGCCATCGCGCAGCTTGGCGCATTGCAGATTTACCGTGTATACAAAAAAGAGAGGCGCAAGGCGGTTGACCGGTATCTTGACGCGCTGGCGCTTGGCGGAAGCGGCTCGCCATGTGAACTCTTTGCACAGGCTGGCATAAGGTTCGATTTCTCACAAGAAACCATAGAACCTCTTATGGATATGGTAGAGGAAGAAATAGAATCGATTTAACCCAAGTTATTCAGTTCCAGTCATGGTTCGACCCTTCGACAAGCTCCGCCCTTCGACAAGCTCAGGATGACAATAAGGAAAACCCCATGAAAAGACCGCGAGGAATTTCAAAAATTAAATTATAGCGTTTTAAGTTTTAGCAGATACGATAGATATTCCAGCAGGTCTTAATATCAAGACATTACGCATGCGCATCGTATTCATGGTAAAGCAATATGCTTTAAATTCCCGTTGACGCGCGGGATTTTTTAATCAGTTTCAGCTTGGAATACGAGTGCTGCATGGTTGGAAACTTTCCGCCCTTCACCTCTTCTATGTATTCCCGGAATGCCTTTTGCGCAATATCGGCCACGCTGGCGTATCTTTTTGCGAACCTCGGTCTTACGTTATCCGATATTCCCAGCACGTCATGCATAACGAGTATCTGGCCGTCGCAGTGCATGCCGGCGCCGATGCCTATGGTCGGGATGTTCAGCGATTCTGTGATCTGTTTTGCAAGGCTCACCGGAACCGCTTCGATAACGACCGCAAACCCGCCTCCGTTTTCCGTCGCCTTTGCGTCCAATTCGATCCGCTTTGCCGATCCGCTCTCCCTGCCCTGAACCTTGAACCCGCCAAACTTATGTATGGACTGGGGCCTCAACCCCACATGCCCCATCACCGGTATGCCCGCCTCCACGATGGCGCGTACGGTTTTTTCGACACCTTTATCCCCTTCCAGTTTGACCGCCTTAGCGCCGGTTTCCTTAATCAGCCTGCCGGCGTTTTCTACGGCTTTTTCCACTGAAACCTGAAACGACATGAACGGCATATCCACCACCACAAGCGCACGCTCGACCGCCGATACGACGGAGCGGGCGTGGTGTATCATTTCGTCAAGCGTAACGGAAAGCGTATCGGCCCTGCCCAGAACGGTCATTCCCACCGAATCGCCAACAAGAATAACGTCTACGCCCGCCCTGTCCATGATCCGCGCAAAAGGGGCATCGTAGGCGGTGAGCGCCGTAATTTTCCGGCCCTCGCGTTTGAATTCTGAAAGCGTTAACGTTGTGACTGCATCCATTTTTTTCTCCATTCGCCGTTTATGGGACAGGAAAAAAAGGAAGGATTTTATACAACCCTTAATTTATCGGCGGCGACACCGCCTACCGGCGTGAATGTATAATATCTATACAAAAAATACAAAAAGCCTTTTTGTTCCGTCCCGGTCGATTAAACTGATCCAAGCGGATTAAAAAATTCTCTGCCCTTTACGGGAGAGGATATTTTATCCAGAAGTTTCCTGAAATCCTCCTTGTTATTTACAAAGTCTATATCGTTTGTGTTTACCTGCAGCATCGGGCCCGATTCGTACCGGAAGAAAAACCGATGGTAGGCCTGGTTGACCTCCTCGATATACTCTTCGGTTATGCCGACCTCAAACTCGCTGCCGCGCTTTTTTACCCTTTGCACCAGAGTTTCCGTTTGCGCCGTAAGGAATATTACCAGATCCGGCCTGGCGACATCAACGGACATCAAACCGTACACGTCATTATACAGCTCAAATTCGGGCTGGTTCAAGTTAAGCTCGGCGAAGATGCGGTCCTTTTCCATCATGTAGTCCGCAACAACGCGGTGCTTGAAAAGATTTTTACCCGCACCCGCACCCGCGGCATGTTTAAGCTGGCGGCAGCGTGACACGAGAAATGACAGCTGCGCGTTAAAGGCGTTCTTTTCGCGGTTCTTGTAAAATTCCGGTAAAAAGGGGTTGCTTCTTACCTCTTCAAAAAGAACCTCGCCGCCAATATCCTGGGCCAGCATCCCTGCAAGTGAAGTCGTGCCCACGCCTATGGGACCTTCTACGGCGATGTACCGGTAATCAGGCGTTCCCAATTTTCTCGGACAAAATGCGGAACACCTTCTGGCCTTCCAGCTCTTTGGAAAGCTGCGGCGGAGTTTTCTTCAAAACGGGATGGATTACATTCGGCGCTATTTGCGCGAGCGGTTCAAGCACGAATCTGCGCCGGGCCATCTCCCGATGTGGAATAACGAGCCTTGTTAAAGATACGATCAAATCGCCGTAAAGCAGGATGTCCATATCCAGCGTGCGCGGAGATTTCAGGTTTTTACTGTTCCTGCCGAAGTAAAGCTCCATATCCTCGAGCCTGTCCAGCAGCTCAAGAGGCGCTAGCGGAGTGGTTATTTCTACCGCGCAGTTGGTGAATACCGGGTTGCTCTCGATACCAACCGGTTCGGTACGGTAAAAATCGGACACGGCCTCCAACTGGATGTCTTCGGCAAGCCCCAATGCTCTCAGCGCCGTTTCAAGATTGCGGCAGCCGTCCCCCATGTTCGAGCCAAGCGACAGGTACACCTTTATATTTCGATGATTCGCCGCGTTGTTTCTATCGTGGTTTATCGCGCGGTGCGTATCAAAACCCATCCTTCATCTCCTGCTTCTCATAAATCCGTTTGCCTTGAAAATTATAGGGAAATTCTAAAACTCAAGTCCGATCTCTTCAAGTCGTTTGCCCAGAATTCCCAGAACCCGTTTTTCATCTTGTTCGTCCCGGGCCTCGAACGTGGCGCTGAAACGCAGAAACGCGCCCGCCGCGTCCTCCGGCACGGTTGACACCAGCTTTTCACGGATAAGGAACTGGCTAGACTCCTCCGCCGTATTGAACCGCTTACCGGATTTCGTACCGGTAGGCGCGGGGACGTAAAGGTAAAACGTACCGCCGGGAATTTTTGCATCAAAGCCTGCCTTTTTGAGCGTCTCCACCATCATCTTGAGACGCCGCTCGTACTTGACCGCCGTTTGCCCGGTTATAGCGGGATTTTCCAGCGCAACTATCCCCGCCTTCTGGATTGCGGCGAACTGCCCGGAATCGCAGTTATCCTTTACATGGGCAAAGCCCGCAATGATAAGGGGATTACCCGCAACGAAGGCAAGCCGCCAGCCGGTCATATTGTATGCTTTTGAAAGGGAGTGTATCTCCACGCCCACGTCAACCGCCCCATCCACCGAAAGGAACGATAAGGGTTTTCCGCCATCGTGCACCAGCGCTCCATACGCCGCGTCCTGAATAACCGCAGCGGACTGTTTTTTGGCGAAGGCGACCACCTTGCCGTAAAACGTGGCAGACGCCGTCGCGCCCGTGGGATTGTTTGGATAGTTGAGGTAAAGGAGCTTTGCGCGGGAGGCGATTTCGTCAGGTATCGAATCGAGGTCCGGCAGGAAGCCGTTTTCCCTTGTCAGCGGAAGATTGTAAACCTCGCCGCCGTTATAGACGGTATGCGTACCCATCACCGGGTAGCCGGGTATGGTCATGATTGTTACGTCTCCCGGATTTATGAATGCCAGGGGTATCATGGCAAGCGCGGGTTTGGAGCCGATCGAGTGGTTGATCTGCGTCACGGGGTCAAGGCCCTTTATGCCGAAAACGCGGTCCATGTACTTCGCCGAGGCTTCCCGGAACTCCATCAGGCCGTTATCGGTGTACCCCCGGTTTTCGGGTTTTGCGGCCTGCGCCGAGAGCTCGTCCACAATCAGCGCGTCGGCCATTTCGTCCGGTTCGCCGATGCCCATGTCTATCATCTCTACGCCGGGGTTTTCCCGCATTGCGGCGCGTTTGGCGCGCTTGATTTTCTCGAACTTGTATATCGCGTCCGACTTGCCGAACTCGACGCCGCCGATACGTTCCGCAAAGAGGC
>BTTC01000118.1:0-6217 GCA_036244935.1 bacterium
GCTCCTTTTCATCATCGATTAAAAGAATCGTCATCTTCTTTTTTGCATTCATTGACGATAACCAACTTTTCCTTAACTGGTTTATTTGCCGATAAAACAAGTAGAGAAATATATAAAAACGGCGGTAAGAACATCCGCCTTTTCACCGATTTGTTCTGGTTTTTCTTATAATATAGCACATTCCATATTCCACATCTATTTTGTATCCTGGATATGGTTAACAAAAATTTCGTAACCCTGTCTTGCGCGGTGAGTTTTGCCGAAACGTTCAATGGTTTGAAATCTTCATCTTTGCTTGATACCCTCTTGTCTCCAATGAGTGTTAAATACGATTTCAGGGCCGTTGAGCGAAAATGGCAAAAAATCTGGGCCGAGCGGAAAACGGGCAAAGCCGAGATCGACCGGAATAAAGAAAAATTCTATATTCTGGAGATGTTCCCCTATCCTTCCGGTCGAATACACATGGGGCATGTGCGTAACTACACCATCGGCGACGTTTTGGCCCGCTACCACCGCATGAACGGCAAAAACGTGCTCCACCCTATGGGATGGGACGCCTTCGGGATGCCCGCCGAAAACGCCGCCATAGAAAAAGGTTCCCATCCGTCGAAGTGGACCACTGAAAATATCGACGCGATGAGAAAACAGATAAAGGCCATTGGCGTTTATTACGACTGGGACAGAGAAATAAGCACCTGCAGCCCGGAGTATTACAGATGGACTCAGTGGCTTTTTATGCGGTTTTACAAAAAAGGTCTGGCGTATCGTAAAAAGACGTTCGTCAACTGGTGCCGGCCTTGCGGGACGGTACTGGCAAACGAGCAGGTGGTAAACGGCGGGTGCTGGCGTTGCGAATGTCCGGTAATTCAAAAAGAGATAGAAGGCTGGTTCCTGAAGATCACCGACTACGCTGAAGAACTTCTGGCCGACCTTGAAAAAAATCTCAAAGGCAAATGGCCGGAGCGGGTGCTGACCATGCAGCGCAACTGGATAGGAAAAAGCGTCGGCAGCCGGGTTTTTTTCAGGCTGGCGCATAGCGATGAATCTATAGAAGTTTTTACCACGCGGCCGGATACGCTTTACGGCGCAACGTTCATCTGCCTTGCTCCCGAACATGAGCTTGCAGTAAAACTGACCGCCGGAACGGGTAGCGAAAAGGTCGTTGCCGATTTTATCGAAGAAATTTCAAATCAGGACAAGACGGCGCGCAGTTCTGAAGATGCGGAAAAACTTGGGGTTTTTACGGGCAGGTACGCCATAAATCCCTTAAGCGGTGAAAAACTTCCCATATGGATCGCGAATTTCATACTTATCGAATACGGCACGGGGGCGATCATGAGCGTTCCCGCCCACGACGCGCGCGACTTCGAGTTTGCAGGGAAATACGGCATTACGATAACAAAGGTGATCGTACCGGAAACGGACGCGGCTGACGCGCCGATCGAAGAGGCGTATACGGGCGACGGCGTAATGCGCGCTTCCGGCCGCTTCACCGGCATGAAGAACCGCGATGCGATCCCTGAAATAAACGAATATCTTGAGTCCCGGAATCTTGGACAGGCCGCCATAAGCTACCGGCTGCGCGACTGGGGGATATCCCGCCAGCGTTACTGGGGATGTCCGATACCGATTATCTATTGCGAAAAATGCGGCACGCAGCCTGTGTCCGAGGAAAATCTGCCGGTGCTGCTGCCGGTGGATGTTGACCTTCTGGAAGGAGGGAAATCGCCGCTGCCGGAACTGGAATCGTTTAAAAACACTGACTGCCCCGCGTGCGGGTCTCCCGCGCTAAGGGAGCCGGATACCATGGATACCTTCATGGATTCGTCGTGGTATTTCCACCGTTATACGTCGCCGAAATGTAAAATATCCCCGGCGGATAAAGACGACCTGGCCTACTGGATGCCCGTAGACAAGTATATCGGCGGCATTGAGCACGCCGTGCTTCATCTGCTGTACGCGCGTTTTTTCAATAAATTCTGCCGCGACATAGGTCTTTTGGAATACCCGGAACCGTTCGCAAACCTGCTTACTCAGGGAATGGTGATAAAGGACGGCGCAAAAATGAGCAAATCCAAAGGCAACGTTGTGGACCCGGACGAGATACTGGAGAGGTACGGCGCGGATGCGATGCGTCTTTTCATCCTGTTCGTGGCGCCGCCGGAACGCGATCTGGATTGGGACGACAGCGGGGTGGAAGGCGCGCACCGCTTCGTTTCGAGAGTCTTCAGGCTGTACGGCACATGGATGCCGCAGTTGAAGGAAAAAATCCGTACCGGTGCGGAACTAACCAAAAACGGCAGGGAACTGCGCAGGATGCGTCACCACACGATTAAGCGGTTCACGGTCGACATAGGGCGGCGCGCTCATTTTAATACCGCCATATCGGCAGGCATGGAATTTTTTAATTTTCTTTCGGATTTCTCGCCCGAAAACGACGCGGAAAAAAACGAGCTTCGTGGCGCATTGCAGGATTTCATTAAAATACTCCATCCCGTAATCCCGCATTTGACCCAGGAGCTTTACGAACGTTTCGGCTATGACGGTTATCTTACAGAGTCAAAGTGGCCGCAATACGTAGATGAGTATACGGCGGCGGAAACCAGGACGATAGTGGTGCAGATAAACGGAAAGCTGCGTGCCAGACTAGAAGTACCGGCAGGCATTACCGATGAAGAATTAAAAAAACAGGCGCTTGAAAACGAAAAGATTCAACAGGCGCTGGCAGGTGGCAGCGTTAAAAAATTAATATTAGTTCCGGGGAAACTGATAAATATAGTACGATAAGCGCGTTGAAATTATTTCAGCGGTTTTATCGCACGTTTTATTGCATAATATCTCTCTCTCCGCCGGCAGGATAATCAGCAGGCATGGAACTTGCCCTGATATTCATCAATAGCAGTTAATAATGTTGATAACTTTTTCCGCTCCATCGCCAAAATTTTCCGAAACCTCTTATATTTTAAGAATTTCCAGCAACTCATTGTATTTAAAGGGCGTACAATACTGATTAAATATTGGTCATTTTGCTGAATAACCTTTATTTTCGCGGTCAATCTGCCCCCCCACTGCAGGTTATAAACAAGTTATCCACAAATTCTGTGGATAGAGGCCAAGCCTGTTTATACATGAAAATCAGTATTATCAATATTACAGGCATCGGGTTTTTCAGGGCGGACAAAACGCGCCATTTGGTTCAATAAGCGATCAATTTAAACGGCTTACATAGTCAATTTAAAAAAATACCTGACTTGGCGCGTAATGTATCAATCCTGATATCCGTTCACGGTTTGTCCAAAGCGCGGCCTGCCGCATGACCTCCAATCGCCGTTGCCGATTCCTTCCACTTAAAGTAAAATCGGCGGCGATGGATATTATCGACCGCGCAAGACAAATCATTGATATCGAGAAAACCGCGCTCGAAGGACTCTCTGCGTCGTTAGATGAAAGTTTTATAAAGGCGGTCGACCTCATGCTCGATACAAGGGACAGGATAGTTGTAACCGGCATGGGTAAATCCGGCCTTGTGGGCAAAAAGATTTCATCAACCCTTTCATCGGTTGGCACTCCCTCGATTTTCGTACATCCGGCGGAGGCCATACACGGCGACATTGGGATGATCGCCCGCGGTGACCTTGTGATGGCGATATCGAATTCCGGCGAAACCGAGGAAATAGTCAGACTCTTGCCGTTAATCAAGAGGTTCGATCTCAAGCTGGTGGCCCTTACGGGGAAACCGGATTCAACGCTGGGCAGGTGGGCGGACGTTGCTCTGAACGTGGGAGTAAAAACAGAGGCCTGCCGGTGGGACATCGTACCAACCGCCTCTACAACCGCGGTAATGGCGCTTGGGGACGCCTTGTCTTTGGTGCTAATGGAAAAGAAGGGATTTAAAGTAGAGGATTTCGCGTTTAACCATCCGGGCGGCAGCCTGGGACGCGGCCTGCTGGCAACGGTAGCCGATCTGATGCACACGGGCGCAAGTTTACCTGTTGTGAGTGAAAGCGCTCCGATGAAAGACGTTTTAAACGAAATGACCGATAAAAAGCTGGGGATAGCCATTGTATGCAATTCCGGCGGTGGAATTAAGGGACTAATCACGGATGGCGACCTGCGGCGTCTTTTTCAGAATCAAACAGACGCGTTGGAAAAAAAGGCGGGCGAAGTAATGAAAAAAAATCCTAAAACGATAGACAAAAAAGAGATGGGCGGCGCGGCAGTAAAAAAAATGGAAGACAACAAAATCACTTCGCTTGTAGTGGTTTCATCCGATAACGTCCCGACCGGCGTTATACATCTGCACGATCTTCTTAAAGCAGGCGTGGTGTGACGGTCAAATCTGAAACCGCAATGTCCGGGATAGCCAAAAAAATAAAGATAATCATACTTGACGTCGATGGCGTTATGACGGACGGAAAGATAATCGTTAACGACGACGGCGTGGAAAGTAAGAATTTCCACGTCCGCGACGGTTTGGCCATAGCCCTGGCCGTGCGAAACGGCATGCTGTTTTCCATCATCTCCGGCAGATACTCAAAGGTTGTGGAACGCCGCGTTATCCCATTGGGGATACACGATATCCACCAAAACGTATCCGACAAGCTGAAAGTTTTTGAGGCTGTTTTAGCCAAAAACAATCTTGAAGCGGAACAGGCGGCCTTTATGGGCGATGATATAAATGATATCGACGTTCTTCAAAAAGCCGGTTATTCGGCTGCACCATCGGATGCCGACGAAACGGTTAAAAAAATCGTATCATGGGTTTCTTCTTACCCCGGCGGCGGCGGCGCGGTAAGAGAAATGATACAATTCATTATGACAAAACAAAAAAACTGGGGCCTTTGAAACCACACCTTTTCATTCACGGGGTGGGGTTCCCTGTTGTCACCCTGAGCTTGTCGAAGGGTGCTTCGAAACTCAGCTTGTCGTGGTTCGTCCTTCGACCGTTCGGCAAGCTCACGGCAAACAGCTCAGGATGACAACTCACCATGACAAGCGTTATAGAAAACCCCGACTGCTGCTTTAAAAGCAGCCGGCATGATACGCAAGCGTAAAACAGATTTTGTTTTTAGAACCGGTATTGTATCTGCGCCAGCAATCTGTTGGGCACTTCTAAAGTGCCGGCAGCCACCTTATGCTCGCGCAAGGGGAGGATTATTGCAAAAACCGCTTTCTTCATGTGCGTAAATTTCAAACTGATACACTGCCGAAGAAAAAGGTTTCTTGCCTTTTGCGCTCTTCTTTGTTTAGATACGTACTATGAGCAGGTGGATTTTTAAACGTATATACATGCGGGCGTTGTCCGTGATTTTCCTGCTTTTTTCTTTTTCAGCCGGCGTCGGCTCGCATTACGACATAGGCATAGGGAAGTATTTCGAGAAAGACCACTTTCACAAGCATAAAGTTTGTTCAGCTTCTTCACCCCTTGCGGATTGTTCCGTATCCGTCGAAGAAAATAAATCTTTAACGGGAAACTTTGCGCGATACGAAGCAAGCCGCTTTTTGGGCGAAAATCCGAATTACGAATTAAACCATGTTCATGTTAATCAAAGCAGCGAAGCCGTAACGTCGAACCAAGACAACGTCCCGTTTTTTACATCCCGACTTCAGGAAACCGTTTTTACCGCGCAGAATATTTCGAGGATTTCTTCCGAATCGAATATCAAACTTTCGCCGGAACATCCGCCATTTCAAACCAGAGCGCCTCCCTCCGTTTGATCTGAATCTTTTTCTTTTTTTACGCAGTGGGATTATTCCCCGCTGAACCTTTAGATTGAACTGTTTGTTTGGAGGCAATTTTGATGTTCAAAATCGCGCGGCATGTTTTTGTGGTTATTGTTACGGTCGCCATTTTTACGCAAGTCGCATACGCCGTGCAAAAAGCCGCAGTAATACAAGAACCATCCGGCATCGTTACTTTAGAGCAAGCCGTTTCTTTTGCGCTGTTAAACAGCCCGGAGCTTTCTGCGTTTTCCGTGAATATACGTATAAAGGACGCCAACGCATTGCAGGCAGGTTTTTTGCCGAATCCCGAACTGTCGGTCGATGTCGAAGACTTTAATAAGGCCGGAGCGCCAAGCGGCGCGGACGTAACGCAAACAACCGTGCAGATCGGCCAGCTAATTGAAACCGCCGGCAAAAGGTCGAAAAGAAAACGCGCGGCTGTTTTGGAGCGCAACCTGGCGGAATGGGATTATACGGCGAAAAAACTCGATGT
>BTTC01000119.1:0-6194 GCA_036244935.1 bacterium
TCTTTTTACCGGATCAAAAGAAGACGCCGGAACAGTCGACAACATCATATCCGGCGCCACCGGCGCTAAAGAAACTTTCCATAACCTCAACCTTGCGGGACGCATAAATCTGCCGGAGCTGTCCGTGCTTTTAAGGGACGCAAAACTGATGGTGACTCTGGATTCGGGGCCCATGCACATAGCCGCCGCCTTCTCCACGCCGATAGTCGCCATCTTCGGCCCAACATCGCCGGATAAGACGGGCCCCAGAACCGAAGGCTTGGCGGAAGTTTTGACCACCACAGGCGCAGCCGCCGATTGCGCGCCGTGTTTCAGCCGCGCTTGCGCCCGCAGAATGGAGTGCATGGAAGGGATCAGCGCGGAAGAAGTCGAGAAAAGCGCATTAAGGCTTTTGCTGTAAAAGAAAAATTGCACGCAGAAGCCTTTCTGGAAATTTACCGATGGATGCCGCCTTTGTTTTGTTAGAATGTAATCATAAACCATTCACTACCGGTCGTGCGCAGCAGCAGTGGGAGCTTTTACATAAAATAAAAAACCGGTTAAAGCATATTGCTTTACCATGGATACGATGCACATACGTAATATGTGATATTCAGACCTGTCGGAGATCTATCGTATCTGCTAAAACTTAAAACGCCATAGTCGGGATTGAGCAAAAAAAAAGTTCAGCAAGTTTGCGTCTTTTGTAACGTGTCGGATATTTTATTTAATAACATTTTCTCCTTGTCATCGTTAAAAGAACCTCAGGCAAGCTAAGACCGCTCACATTATCCTGAGCGTGAAGCAGGGGATTTTGTGCGGCTTTCATATCAGGAGGCATCTTAGTGGACATAGCGACGATTTTCGGGATTGCGGGCGGGTTGGGTCTTATTGCCGCCGCTATTCTCATGGGCGGCAGCGGATTGGGAGGTTTTCTGGACATTCCGGGAATAATGATCGTCGGAGGCGGAACCGTGTCCGCGATGCTTGTCATGTTCCCGTTTGCCACCGTAAAAAACTCAATAATAGTGGCAAAGAAGGCTATCCGGGGAAAACCTCAAAACCCGGTGCGGATGATAGGCCAGATGGTTGATCTCTCCAAGAAAGTAAGGAAGGAAGGCGCGCTTTCGCTCCAGAATTTCAAGAGCAAAGACCGTTTCCTGAACAAGGCGGTAGCCCTTATGGTTGACGGGATGGATTCCGGCTCCATACGAGGCGTGCTTTCAAGTGAAATATCCCATATCCGCGAACGGCACCAGATTGGGCAGACGGTTTTTGAACAGATGGGGTTGCTAGCCCCCGCCTTCGGGATGATCGGGACGCTTATCGGCCTTGTGCAGATGCTGAAAACGCTTTCCGATCCGTCGTCAATCGGGCCCGCGATGGCGGTTGCGCTTTTAACCACGTTTTACGGCGCGGTCTTCGCCAATCTTGTCGCGGTGCCGATAGCCAAAAAACTGGAGCTAAGATCGAAGGAGGAAACCGAGGTGCTGGAAATAGTCATGGAAGGTATGGTGGGCATCGTGCGTAAGGAAAACCCCTCCATGATTCGTGACAAGCTGTTCGCCTTTTTAAACCCCCAGGCACAGACAAAATTTAAAAAATAACCGGGGTCGTCACGAAACGCGCATGGCAAAAAAGAGGGAATCGACCGGTGTTCCAACATGGTACGTTACCTTTGCGGACCTGTCCACGCTCATGCTTACCTTCTTCGTTCTGTTAATTTCGTTTTCGAATAACGACATCGTAAAGTTCCGCGAAATGCTTGGCTCCATCAAGGGCGCCTTCGGCGTGTCGACGAGCCGGCTGGGAGAATCACAGCCGTTTTTAACGGGTGAAGAGGTTTTCGGGGAAAAAACCGTCAAAAAGAAAAAGGGCGCGCCGCCGGTTTCCGCCGAGGAAAAGGAAAAAATCGAAAAAACGCGCGACCTGCTGGAATCAATGGCGGATGAAAACAAACTTGGGAATAGAATGTCGATCTTCAAGCGTAACAACGAGATTCTACTTCGCGTCGACGGCGGAACCTTCTTTTATCCCGGTTCCGCGCAGGTTGAACCGGAAGGTATAAAACTGTTAAGGGGACTGGCGGAGCTTATGTTGAAAAAGGATTTCACGCTTACCATCGAGGGGCATACGGACACGGCTCCTATATCTACAAAAAAATTCCCGTCAAACTGGGAGCTTTCCGGCATAAGAGCCACCACGGTGTTGAGGTTTATGCTTTCACGCAATGTTTCACCGGACAGGCTGCGTGCCATCGGGTATGCCGATACGCGCCCCGTCGCGGATAACGAAACAAAGGAAGGACGCGCTAAAAACCGAAGGGTGGAGTTCGTATTGAAAGAAATTCCTAAACTTTCACCCTGAGCTTGCCGTGGTTCGATAAACTCGCCACGGCAAGCGCATGACAAACATTAGTGGAAAAATTCAATGTTTACCCAAAAGAAGGTCGTCGAGCGTAACGGTTACCTCCTGTTTATCGCGGCGGACGTTTCCCCCTCCGTTCATTTCACCTATTTCTTCAAGCGATACACTCACATCCCTTTCCGGCGCTCCGGCAATCGGGGCGCTTTCATTTTCAAGCATCTTTTCAAGCTGTTCAATGTTGACCGGCCTTCCGGTAAAACCGGGCTCACGCGGTGGTGCGGCATAGAAAACTTTTCCGGGCTGTTTAACAACGCTTTCCTCGTCCGGGTTTTCGGCATCTTCGCCCTTTTGTGATTTTGCGCCTTCGTGGATAAGGTAAATATCGTCGTCGGTTCTTTCCTTTCCGTCCGGGCCTTTGGAAAAAATATACATCTCGTACGGCTTGGATTTATCTTTAAAAATTTTATACACAAGCCGGTGGCCCCACATATCCTCCGGGACGCTTATCACATGACCCGCGGGATAATACCCACGCGATTTTTTGTATCTTAATACCAGATTTTGAAGTTTGAACATCCTGTTTGAAGTATGGGATACAAGCGGCGTTTCCAGGCTGATGCCTATCGCCTCCAACTCGGCGGTTAACTGAACGAAGTACTTTGTGCGGCTGTATTTATCGCGCAGTTCCGCCAATATCTTCGCCGACTCATGCGGTCTGCCTGCCGCTTCCATCCGCATGGCCCGCCCGCCCAGACTGCGGGCCGCCATTTCTTCCGCAAGACCGCCGTTGCCGGTTTTGTCGGCGCAGCCATACGCCGCGGACATGACAAAAAACATTACCGATAAAATGATTTTCATAATTGAACCCGTACGAATTTGAATTCCACCCGGCGGTTTATGGCGCGGTTTTCCGGAGTGTTGTTTTCGCGCAGAGGTTTCCTGTCGGCATACCCGGTTGCGGCCAACCTGTCCGGCATGACTCCGGCATCCAGAAGCCTGCGCAGTACCGTTGTAGCCCTTACGGTTGAAAGTTCCCAGTTTGACGGGAATTTTTTTGTAGATATAGGGGCCGTGTCCGTGTGCCCCTCTATAAATAGATTAAAACTGTACGACTTCATGATCTTGGCGATGCCGTCAAGAAACGGCATTACCTTTTCGTTGATAACGGCGCTTCCGGCGGCGAACATGACGCTGCCGTCCATGCGGAGGCTCATGCCGTCCCGGCCAAAAAATATCTGTATGTTGTTCATAAGCCCCGTGCGGCGGGCCGCGTCGTATACCAGTTCGGATATCGCTTCCTGCTCACGCTTTTCGGGGTCAATCACCACCGCCGCCCTTATCCCCAGCTTCTCCGCCAGGCTGCCCACTTTGCCCGCAGCCTTGTGAGCGCCTTTTTGATACCTGGTCGCGCCGAAGGCGTCCTGCATACTGCCCATCATCTCCTTGAAGCGGACTATGTCCGTATTCGCAAACGAAAGAAGCAAAACAAAAAACGTCAGCATCAGGGTGGTCAGATCGGCAAAGGTGACTATCCACGGCGGCGCGCCCTCTTTGCCCGCTGGTACGGCTTCCTTCAAAGCGGAGGGCGCGTCGTCATCGGGGGGAGAAGAAAACCCGGGTTTTTCCCCGTCCGATTTTTTCAACTTGCTGCTGATGTCCGGCATATTTTGGCGCTTGTGCTGAATATGATTTACCTTTTTATTCCGCAATTGACAAAAAAATATGTAAAACTAAAAGGGCGGCCGCTTTTTAACGGTCAAATGCGCTGGAGGCGCTTTTACAATAGTGATCTAATATGACGTATCTTGATAACTGGTTTCACTTTTAATTCTACCCGATAAGGTAACGGGCTGGTACGAATTTCTGCTGATACAAGCCAGACAACTTAAATTACAGGAGGATATATGTCGGAATTCAAAACCCTGCTTGCCGTTTGCGACCTGATGAACAAAAAACTGGTTTCAATCAAGGAAAGCGAATCTATAGAAATCAGCGCCTCCAGAATGACCGCTGAAGATGTAAGCTCCCTGCTTGTCTTGACCGACGATGGCCGCGTTGCCGGCATTGTAACGGAACAGGACATAGTAAGAAGGGGCGTTGCGGCCGGGCTGGATATTACGCAAACCGCCGTTTCGCAGATCATGACCGGCGATCCAGTGCACATCGAATCCGACCAGTCGATCTTTGAAGCGCGAAGCATGATGACAGGCAAAAAACTCAACCATCTTGTAGTTGTAAAAGAAAAAAAGCCGGTTGGCATACTTACCGCCGCCAACGTGCTGGGCAGTTGAAAATGCCGCTGCCGCAGCTCGGCAACAATCACGCCGCCAGAGTTTTCATACTATTAACGCTTGTCATGGTGACAAATCTTTTGTCATGGTGAGTACCCCAATAATGTCATGGTAAGTTCATCGAACCACGGCAAACAGGCTCAGGGCGGCAATGAGGTCCATATTTTTCATACACAGGCCCTGCGGCGTGATTGCTGTTTGACTTGGCAATCCTTGTTTTGATACTTTAGAAGTAGAGGACAAACGAATATGGACGGCTTTATACGGTTGCTGTCCGATGTTTTAAAGGGCAAGCCTCCGGATCGCGACAAGACGGAAGGATTATCCTCCACAGAACGAAGACTCCTGAAAAAGGTGGGCGCTCTTGATTCCGATTGCAGGCAGGCGCTGCGCGGCAACGAAATTTTTTCCGAAACTCTCAACGAGCTTAAACTCGATTTCCAAAAAGCGGTTGACATGATATCCGTTTTCAAGCGCCTTTCCGAGATACTCGATAAAAACATGAACCCCGCCGACATCCGCAAGATGGTGGTGGAGATATTTATCGACAGTTTCAGTTTCGACCAATGTTCCATAATGATGTCAGACCCGCAAACCGGCGACCTGAAACCGGCTGAAGGTTTGGGGCAAAACGATTACTTCAGGGGCAAGTCTTTAATTTCCGGCGGGGAAACCGAATTTCATCTGGAATCCGGCATGGGCATAGCAGGGCTTGCCGCTCGGGACGGCAAGCCGATTATGGTTAACGACGTATCGAAAGATAAAAGGTTCGTTAAAAAAGGTAAAAGAAAACCTTTGGGGTCGATAGCCTGCGTTCCCATAAACTATCAGGGCAGGTTGATCGGGGTACTTAATTTTTCCCACCCGGAAACGAATTTTTTTTCCGATAACTTCATCCGTGCGCTTTTCCCGGCGTCGAACCTTATCGGCCAGATACTGGAGTTTGCGTCGACGCACGGAAGACTCGAAGAGATAAACTGTATCCTTGGAAAAAAAATAGCCGAAAAAACCTCCGAACTGCTTGTTTCCAAGCAGCAAGTCGAGATTACCATCAACGAACTAAAAGAGGTCAGCCGTCTTAAGGACGACTTTCTCGCCAACCTCAACCATGAAATACGCACCCCGCTGACTTCCATAATCGGTTTCGCAAAACTCATACTTGATTACCCGGACATGGATGATTCGGAGAGGACGTCTTACCTGAAAATAATTTCCGAATCCGGCAGTGATATGGAAACAATCATCAACGACCTCATAGACATATCGCGCATCGAATCCAACAGCCTGCTGATAAACATAGAACACTTGAACATGAACAAAATAATCACCAAATGCGTGGAACAGTTCAGACCCCAGCTGGATGAAAAAAATCAAAAACTCCTTACGCACCTCGACAATCAACCCCAAAGAATTTACGGCGACCCCGGCAAACTTAAACAGGTGTTGTCAAACCTTTTGCAAAACGCCATCAAGTTCACCGGCAGAGGCGGAACCATCGACGTTTTGTGCAAAGGGCTGCCGCAGGAAATTATCGTCAGCGTTATCGATAACGGCGTA
>BTTC01000120.1:0-6084 GCA_036244935.1 bacterium
TCACCTTTGCTGCAATAGGCGGGGGCATTGTTTGGATTGAGCCGGATCGACTCCTTGAAGTCACTTATCGCTTCTTCAAGGCGGCCGAGATCGCATTTCGCGTTACCCCTTTGGCAGTACGCTTTGGAATTGTCCGGTTCGATACGGATTGTTTCGTCGAAATCTTTTATTGCCTCCTCGTGGAGGCCCAGATCGATTTTAATAAGTCCCCTGTTGATATACGCCCTTGCGTATTGAGGGCTAAGGCGTATCACCCTATTGTAATCCCTGATCGCTTCTTCATTGTATACAGCGCACTCTTTTGAATTGCCGTTTCGGGGCAGACGGCGCCAGCGGGATTTTTTACTGCCGCCCAACTCCTTTTTTGAATTGCCCCTGTTAAAAAAGGCCTTGGTATAGCCTGGAGAAATACTCAATGCCTTGTTGTAATCCATTATTGCTTTCTTGTGGAGACCCATCTCCGCCTTTATAATCCCTCTGTTGTTGTACGATTCCGCATCATAGGGATCAAGACGGATGGCGCCGTCGTAATCCTTTATGGCATTTTCCTTCAGGCCGAGCGCGGCTTTTACAAGGCCTCTGTTGTAGTACGCCTTGGAATGGTTGGGGTCAAAGCGTATCGCCATGTCGTAATCCCTGATGGCGTCTTCCCGCAGGCCGAGGATGCTTTTTGCCGCTCCCCTGTTGTTGTAAGACGAGGCATCACGCGGATTGATGTGTAATGCCTCATCGTAATCCTTTACTGTTTCTTCGAACAGGCCGAGAGCTTTTCTGGCTTTGCCCCTGCCGCAGTATGCCGGAGCGTATTGGGGACAAAGGCGGATAACCTTGTTGTAGTTGACTATCGCCTTTTCATAATTACTGTCGTTAAGGTACTTAAGGCCTTTTAACAGATACTTTTCAGCGTTTTCAGACAAATTAGGCATTGCGGGAAGTTAACAAATTATCTTCTCATTATCAAGCAGTTACCCTGGTTCCCGTATATGCGTTTGAACTATCCGAAATACGGCATGTCAGCGATTCAGGATATCGAGAATTTCATCCAGCCCTTTTTTCGTCTGCCGGACGGCCTCTATTATTTTGTCCTTTTCGCTGTCGGTCTTTTTTCTTTTTTGCAGTCTTTTCTTTGCGCCGGCTATGGAAAACCCCTCGTCGTAAAGAAGCGAGCGTATCTCACGCACCGTTTCGATGTCGCTGCGGCAGTACAGCCGCCTTCCCGTGCGGCTTTTTCGGGGCTGCAGTTCGTTGAACTCGCTTTCCCAGTAACGTAGTACGTGCGTTTCTATACCGGCCATTGCCGCCACGTCGCTTATTTTAAAGAACATCTTGTCGACTGGATTAGGCATCAGCATCCGGCCATCAAGTTTTTTATTCACCGGTTATCCTTTTCAAGCACGCCGTCGATATTTTTCTTCCGCAGTTCCCCAAGCCGCCGGGCGGCAAGAGCGCGGCCGTCGTATGGCTGCGAAACAACCTTGAACACGGTTGCGGTTTCCCGCTTTCTTGAGACCTCTGTTTTAATGGAAATCTCATTCATCTTTTTTTTCACCGCCGCCGCTTTATTTTTGATCCGCACCTTGGCGATAAGCATAATTTCATCATTAACGTCCTCATTAGCCTGGGGGGAAGTCAAAATTCCTGTTTCCCTCAAAGTCCTGGCCGCTTTATCCTTTGCGATAGTATCAGGAAACGGCCCGATTTTCAGCCTGTATAGCGGTATTTTTCGTCTCTCCAAACGGATTACCGATTCCACCCCTTTGGCGCCGAGTTCCTTTTTGATCAGCTCCGCGTTTTTCCTGAAAAGACATATGGCAAAGCGCACCAGATAACCCGTTTCCCCGTCGGAGCTTTTTTTAAAAATTGCGCCTTCACCGCTTTTGGGGACTGCCGGGCCGTTCCCGATAACGGCATCCGGTATGGCGAGGTTGGAGGATGAAACAACTATGCCGGAGTTATCCAACGTAATGCGTTTACGTCTGTTTTCATCGGTATCAGGCTGCGTAGAACTTTTTTCATCTTCATTGGGTATTTCCGCCCACAGGTCGACTTTTTCTTCAGGAAATAAATCCCATCGCATAAGCGAGTCTTTATTCCAGATGGCGATGCAGCCGATTATAAGCGCGGAAGTAAGGAAGGCGAAAAAGAGCGCGCGTGCGCGCGAATCCTGCAGTATTAGAAAACTTCGGTTCGGGCTGACGATGAATCGTATGCCTGTTCCTTCAATCAAGAGGTTTAATTTTCTGATCGGCCCCTTCCTTACCCTGGCTGTTTCACTCATTCCCGCACCCCTGCCGCACCCCTGCAATTTAAAATAACAGCATGCAGCGCAAGGTTTTACAAGCGTACAAATGGTAGGCGGGACAGGGCTCGAACCTGCGACGTCCACCTTGTAAGGGTGGCGCTCTCCCAACTGAGCTACCCGCCTGTTGGAGGCCGATTATATCACTGCCTGATGGATTGGTGTTGTTTTATAATCCAAATGCGAAGCCGCCCTTAAAGCATATTGCTTTACCATGTATACGATGTACGTGCGTAATGTGTTGATATTCAAGTCTGTTTGAATTTTTATCGTATCTGCTAAAACTTGAAACGCTATAGTTGAGATGAAGGCTATGAAGGCGTAAATTTAAGTAAGGTATCCGCGCCGCTCGGCATCGCCTATTCAAGCGTGAGTATCTTCTCCGGTCGGTCGAGGTCGTTAATAACCCGCCAATGTCCGTTGCCGGACTCCACGCGCTTGCGCCAGTATTCAAGACGGTTCAGGTACTTGCGCGGGTCGATGATATCGGTACGCAACTTTGTAACATTCAGCGCCACAACGTTGAAACCGGAAAGCGGAATCGGAAAATCACGAACATGCCCCTTGGCGAGTTCTTCTTCAAGATCGGAATAAATCAGTATCAGCTTTTTACCGGCGCCGGTTTCATTAAGATATTCCACCGCTTGTAAAAGACCTCCTGATATATCGGTGTAGGAGCTTCCCTTTACCTTGGAGATAAACTCGTCGACCTGCTGGGAAAAAAGACGTTTTTGCTGGTTCGCCACCGATGGACGGTTGTCGAACGTTACCTTTGCGATGATATCCTTTTCGCTGAAACTTGCGCTGTCGATGCGCGCCACCGCAAGCGAGTCTCCCGGCTGCAGGGTTCCCAGCAGATATTTGATGATGGAATTTGCCTTACTTAACTCCTTTGCGTAAGTTCCCGACGTGTCCAGCAGCATGTATATCCCCTGCGAACGGCTGGTTTTATCCACGCACCCCGCCATAAAAACAACAAGGCAAAGAAAAACCGCGCCACCGATTTTTTTATTTTTATTTTCATATAAGCTTAACGCCGAGGATAGCGGCGGCAGCCGTCTTTGAATTTTCATGTTTTTATTTCCCCCGTACTTCCTGTTTCCGCCAGTTTTTGTTTCGCGCTTATATTTTTTTCAATCCACAGCGGCAGGAATATTATCAGGTCGTACAGACCCGTCACCAACTCCGCCGTGTAGCGTGCAATATTACCAAAAAAGCGCAGCAGAAACGCCGCCAATCGTAAAAACGCCGACAAACCCGCGCCAAACATCGTGCGCGACGAATACACGAAGGACTCCAGAGGTATAGCCACAAACGTAAGGGCAAAAGGAAGTATAAAACCCATCACCATCTGCCCCAGGGTGGGTATCCATCTGCTGACCGGTTGTACTATTTCAACAGCCGCCAGCGACTGTCGAAGCGCCTGCATGTCGGCGGCTATCATATCGCGCATGTATGCAAGCGACGCTTCAACGCAGGCCAGAATCACCAGTATGCCGAATGAAATAATAATCATGCGTATGCGCAGCCTGTCATCCAGGGAGCCGATGACCGGGAACAAACGCGTAATGCGAAGCGATTCCATGAGGTAAATGCCCATCGTCGTTTCAATCAGTATAATAACCAGCGCGGCAACATCGGAGGTTTTGAAAGGCCCTATGTAACTGGCGCCGCCCACCATTTCCGACATCGGAAGCGCGATAAGATTGAAATTAATAACTGCGCCGCCAATCGCAATAAGCAGTACCAATCCGGATATGAAAAACTGCGTCATGGAAGACGAAGAAAGTTTCTGCGCTTCCTTATCTTCTGCGGCTTTTATATTTTCGTATTCCTTCATGCTGTCATCGATGGCCTTGGACCGTTCGTGCAGACCCACGATTGTTTTATCTACCCGGTCGAGCGTTTTTTCCAGTTTGCGCCAGTACGGCATCATCTTCGTCAGCAGGGCATGACGCTTTCCGGTGGATTTCCGGTATTCCTCCAGGTCCGTATTCATCTGTTCGCTAAGCGCCTTATGGATGTCTTTGAGAATTTTCGCAATCATGGAATCATTAGCCACCGGAATTTTTGCCACCGCCTCCACAACGTTCACCCAGTCGGGCGGCGGGGGGGGCGTTTCGGTGCTTTTCCTGTAATCCTCGTCGATCCGCGTTACCAGATCCGACAGACTGCGATGCAGCGCCGGATAGCCGCTTAAATCGCGCGTAACGGTTGCATCCACCCTTTGGAATTCACGTTCAATCACCCGCTCTGTTGCGTCGGCCCCGGTCGCCAGCAGGACGTCCCTGTTCCTTTTACGCAGCATTTTTTCACCAAGCAAGACAGATCGGGCTGCCAGTCTAAAGGCATTTCTTGCAACAAGGCTCATGGATTTTATGGCATGATGAGCAGGTGATCGTGCGATATAGAGCAGAATATTGGCAATCACGATTAACACTAAAATAGACATTACTGGTATATCCGGCCAAATCATAATCCACCCCACGATATAAGTTTAACCTTTTTCATACTACAAAAACACCCATAGCAACTACTGTTTGAATTATAGCACGCAGTAAGGACAAAAAAAACGTCGGGTTTTTCGGGGCGAATTTGAGATATTTTTATACTTTGCCAAGTTTGGAATCTTCTTCCGCTTTATTCATGAATAAAGCGGGCCAAAGCCTAAGTTTGCGAAAGAACGCGGCGTCGAAGCATTTTTAGAGGAGGTTACACTACAGTATGTCGACCGAGAAAAATGCAAGACAACGCGCAAGATTTCGCAAAATCGGGCTTTGAGGATTATTCGTGGTGGAATCATGAATAATCCGGGTTCTTCCTTGATTCCATGAATCATATAGATTAGGTTGAAAAAATGATTAGAGAGGCAAAGGTATCGGACGCGGAGGAGATATTAAGACTGATCCGCGTATGGGCGGAAAAAGGCAAACTGCTGCATCGTTCGCTTAACGATATTTACGAGTCCATCCGCAATTTTTATATTTATGAAAATGATGGCCGTATGGTTGGCGTATTGGCGCTGCAGGTCGTGTGGGAAGATATTGCGGAAATCAGGTCTCTTGTCGTTGACGAAGGTTACCTATCGCGCGGCGTGGGAAAGGCGCTGGTGGAGCGCGGCCTTCAAACGGCGGTGACCATAGGCGTAAAAAAAGTATTCGTCCTTACTTATGCTCCCGAATATTTTAAAAAACTCGGGTTTGCCGAAATAGACAAGGCGACGCTGCCTCACAAAATCTGGTCCGACTGCGTGCGCTGTCACAAGTTCCCGGATTGCGACGAAACCGCGGTGATATTAAACATTGACGAGCGGGTAAATAAAAAAATTTAAACAATAATATAGAAATCCTTCGGGATTTTTTTAGTCAGCACGCTGCACCCATCTTTTGTTACCACCACCACGTCCTCTATGCGTACGCCGCCAAGACCCGGCAGGTATATCCCCGGTTCTATCGTGAAGACCATACCCTCCCGCGCGACCTCACGCGTGCGTGTATTGACGGACGGGTTTTCGTGGATTTCCAGTCCCACCCCGTGGCCGGTACCGTGGCCGAACTGTTTACCATTCCCCTGTTTTTTTATGTAATCACGGGCGGCGGAGTCTATATCTTTAAGTGGGACGCCCGGACCGACGGCGTCTATCGCTCGGCGGTTGGCTTCCAGCACGATTTCGAATATTTTTTTCAACTTCGCTTTCGGTTTTCCAACGAAGAACGTGCGCGTGTTGTCCGAGTGATAGCCTTTATATATCCAACCCCAGTCCAGCATTACGATATCGTTTTTCC
>BTTC01000121.1:0-6066 GCA_036244935.1 bacterium
CGGAAATCAACAGGATTGAAAACGGCCGCTGGTCGGCGTTTTCGATGCCGGACGGAATCGTTTACATACAACCCAACATGCTGTGGCGAACGGCGCAAACGATAGCGCGCCGCAGGGGTGACATGTCGCTTACGGCCGCTGGTGGGGACGAAACTTTCCGCCGCAACGTGATATTCAGCGTGGTGAGGAAGTTTCGGGAAAAGGGCGGAGTCCCGGACGGGATTCTGGGCGATACGTTTTTTAGCGCAAAATACAAAATGAAGATGCGAAAAAAAGACGGCTCCGTAAAAGAGTTTAAACCGTCGTACACCCCATTCAAAGCCGAAGCATTCGCAGGAAGGGTATCCGAACTGGAAGCGAAAAAAGAAGGAACGATGCTTAAAGATATTTTCGAAGTGCTTCCCAGAAGCAACGACGATGAATGAACAAAACATGCGCCGGGGCGATAGGGTTTGAATCGCCTCGCATTATTACTATATGGGAACAAACCTCATCGACTGGCTGGACCCGCTGAAGCGGTTCACGGAGAGCGAGTACGCGGCCTTCTGGCAGACGCTTTTTGACACCGTATTAAACGGGTTCTGGGCAAAGCTTATCGCGGCGGCGTTCCTGCTTTTATCGTTTTGGTTCGGCGTTCGCAGGCAAAACTTCGCTACCGGGCTTGTCTTCTTTTTAATAGCGATGGCTTTCACGTACAGCGCTGGTATCTTCCAGTTTCTGTTCCGGGGAAGTCCGTAATGTATTTAAACCGAGGAGGAAAATATGGGAAGTTCAACTTCCGGAGATAAACACGGCGGCAGGAGCGACGCGATAATATCCGACAGGCCGCCGGAAAAACCGAATAACACGCTTGAAGCACTTGAAAACATCCAGCATTACTACGTCGCGGAAAAGGCCGGCGTGCGCGTGGATGAAAATTTCTTTTCTACGCTGGACACCATTAAATATTTCGAAATCGGTTTCAAGGGCGCGTTTATTTCCGGACTCGTAGCCGCCGCGCTCACGCCTTTCGCCATTGCGGTGATGGAAAATTACCTGCCGGTGTTCGGATCGAGCGAGCCGTCAACCTACGATCAGGTGTTCGTTTTTGTGCTGGCGCTTTCATTTTCCATAGGCTACTCATTCTTCTACGGCAACATCGGGAAGTACTACATCGGCCCCATCACAAAGCAGATGATACGTTGGCTTCTGGGCGGCGTTATGACAGGCGCGATAATTAAATTCGCCATCGCTTTCATATTTTATCACTTCATTTATTTTGTTGTGCTAATGCCCGAAACAGTTGAACAGTTCCTGCTTTTTTTCAAATCAACCTTCGCGCCCGAAACCCTTATCTGGGCATACAACGCGATACTTGAATTCAAGCCGATATTTCTTACATCGGCGTGGTTCATCGCGTTTTCCACGCTTTTATTCATAACGGTGCCGACGACGAGCATGCTCTATTACGGGGTGAAGTGGCGGATTTTTTCTGACAGTAAAACGGCGAAGAGGTTTTTTAAATAATCGTAAATAAGGAGGTAAAGATATGGCCGAAACCGGAAACAAGAAAGTGCAGACGGAAGCGGTTCGCGCAGACGAGGCGGCGTTCTCCAAGACGGAACGCCACAGGATGGCGGAGCAACGCAAGCAGGATTATGAAAAACGCAAGGAGCGCAAAATATCACTCGCGCAAGAGGCCGGCTCCCGTGTGTTGAGACCTCAGTGCGCGGATACTCATCGCGTTTTAAATCTGCTGGAGTATGTCGACAGGGGACGGACGGTCATCACACAGAATTTCATGTCAAGTGTCGGCTTCGGTGCGAAAGAGATCACGCCTTTGCTGGAGAATTGGAATAACGCTTTGGGCGAATTGTACAACGCCGGAATGGCCATCTGCGAAAAAGCTGGCGTCCCCACCGACCGATTGCGCGGCTGGAAAAACGGCGTGGACGCTCCCGCCACCGATAGCAAGGCGAAGAAGTAGTCGTGCAAGGCCTCCGGTATTTTCACAGCACACTTGTTTATGGTATCAGATGGTGATACTATGAAGCCGTGAAAGGGAAACACGGAAAAACCTTAAAGGCGGTTTTTGAAAAACCCGTAAAGGCAAACATAAAGTGGAAGGACATTGAGGCCATGCTGATTGCGTTGGACGCATACATTGAAGAAGCCAGGGGATCGAGACTGTATATAGAGCTAAACGATATCAGTGCGGTTTTCCACCGGCCCCACCCAAGAAAAGAGACCGATAAAGGAGCAGTTGCCGCGATGAAACGTTTTTTGGAGGAAGCAGGAATAAAACCATGATGGAATATAAAGGTTTTATAGGGCATGTTGAATTCGATGACGAAGCCGAAATTTTTCACGGTGAGGTCATCAATGCAAGGGACGTTATAACCTTTCAGGGGAAATCGGTAAAAGGGCTGAATAAGGAGTTTAAGATATCCGTTGACGTGTATCTGGAGATGTGTGAAAAACGTGGCAAGGAACCTGATAAACCGTTTTCCGGAAAATTCGTTTTGCGCATTGAACCCGGCCTGCATCAGAGGGTTTACATTGCCGCGAAGCGGGAAGGTGAAAGTCTGAATAACTGGGTTACAAAAACGCTGAAGAAAGCAACCGGCTGAAACGTTTTTATCGGCGTGAAACTGATATTTTGCTTGATTTTTTTGCAAAAGTTTCGTATATTGTAAGTATATTTTTTGACTCCAATTTTTTGGAGACCCCGTTTTTTCGGGCATAAGTGCAAAGGTTATGGCCCTTTGTTTAATACCTACCGTAGCGTGGTAGATGACCTTACTTATTATCGGATAGCGTTTTTTCGCGTTCGATAAAAACCTCTTTATTGCGAGTGGCTAAACCCAGCGCCTGACGGTTTTTTCCGCACGCGTTGTTAATAGCCTCTCCTTCAAAATTACAAGCGGCTCAAAATTCACCGTCTCATAATGCGACGTTGTTGACGACCGCTTGATCTGATTTCCTATTCTTCCATTTTTCTTACCAGGGTAACTTTTTCCACACGTCACTTTCGTGTTAACCGCTCATTTTGAGAAAGGTTTGCGTTTTTTATGTGACATGTTGGAATAGCAATCCCTGTTTACATTTTTTTAATTCTTTAACCCCCGCAACTGCTCGGGGAGTGTTCTCATAACTTGCGAACGCATACTCTCCGGTCATGTTGAAAGGGTTTCCCTTTTTGCTGGAGAACTGCGTTTACATTTTCCAAACAGGAGGGAAAAGATGCGTTAAAAAAACATCGGTTAACAAACAGTCAATTTTTCTAATCAAACATTTTATTTATTAAAGGAGAACTAACGATGAAAACGATTACTTTGTATTCAAAAAAAGCAGGCATCCAGGTTACAACCGCGACCAAACAAAGCGAGAAAAACGGAGCAAGCCAAAAAGAAGGCCGCATAGCAATACGCGCTTTCACGCTGGGCGAAAACAGCAACTCGGTAACGATGATGCTGAATCCAGCCGAAGGTTTCAAAGTTTCCCGCATGGCCGCGTCCGTTGCAAGTCAGTCCGGAAGCCGAAAGATCACCCACAAGTTCACGAAGGACGGAAAGGAAACAACCTCCATCCTGAAGCTTGAAAAGTGGGAGAGAAACGGCAAGTCAGGATTTGCAATTTGCGTTAGCCGAGATGACACTTCTATAAACGTCCCCCTGGACGTGGACAATCTGCTGTATGTCGGCGAGTTCTGCAGAAGCCTTTCTACGGAACAAGCATGGCAACAGTACAAATCCGGCGATGAAACATCCACGGAAGAATACGCGGAAGAGGAAGTCCCGGAAACGGTTCACGAAGAGGAGGACGTGGAAGTCCCTGCATAATTTTTAAAAAGAGCGGCATGCAAGTAACCTCCTGATGGGAAGCCAAAACTTGCCGCTCTTCCTCTTTATTTTAAAAACCCCGTTACGGGGATTTTGCGTTTTAACCAAACGCGCGGTCCCTTGGCGGGAGAAGCTTTTTCCATGAAAGTTTTCCTCCTTTAAAGGGGGCCGTGCGTCTTTTTTAAAGGAGACTTTCATGCCTGATTTACTTAATGATTTTTTAAATCCAAGTTTTCTGTCCACGCTTGTCGTATCAAACAATGCGAGCCAGGCGAGCGGGCAGGAATCAAGAAACTGCCGCGAATGCGGCGAGTCTATTGAGCCGTTGGTGATTGAATGCCCTTTTTGCGGAACGGTAAATCCTTTCGACAAAAGGAGAAGGGAAAAAAGCAACCGCCCCGAAAGGGAAATCACCACCACCGTAGCATCGGAAAACCACAACGGAATTTATTCCATATTAAAGAACTCGGATGGCAGTTTTTCTTGCACCTGCTCGTCGTTTTTAAAGCAGAACGATGTTCAAAACGGCGCCGGATACGCAACATGCAAACACATCAGGAATAATTTTAATAGAAGCGTTCTTCCGCAACTTGATAACCCGAAGCAACCGACCGATTGGCAAAAAGCATTCTTGAAAAAGCTCGGCGTTACTAACATGGAAAACCTTACCAACGCGCAGGCGTATTTCCTTATAAAGGATCACCTGGACTGGCAAGGAGTTTCCTATCGCGAGATTGAAGAGATGCTACAAACACACGGAAAGGTTTCCATACTGCCGATTATCGGCGTGGGGATAGAGTTCGAATCTCACGTTCCGCAAAGTCTCGGCAGAGAAGGACTTTCGGCAAAGTTAATCGAAGCAGGTTTGCCGTGCAGGGTTACGGGTTACGACCACACGCTCTACACGGACGAACAGGGAAGACCGCAATTCAAGATAGCAACGGACGGATCGGTGACAGCTCCGGAAGGTTTTCAGCCGATGGAAGTTGTTACTCCCAAACTGTTTGGCGAAAAAGGTTTTGGTGATGTTAGTAAAATGTTGCAAATCCTAAAGGACGAAAACGTAGGCGTTAACAGAAGTTGCTCCGCGCATGTACACGTCAGCGCTTACGATTACTCCGACGAAGAACTTTTACACCTTGCGCTTGTATGGGCGAAAATCGAGGCTCCCGTTCTCTGGTATTTTGTTAGTCCGTCGCGGCGAAATCATAATTTCTATTGCAAACGGATTAACGGCGACTACCTGGAACGGCTTACGATTCGCGGCGCGTCCGGCATCGGCGACCGTTGCTACAGCCTTAACGTGGCCGCGTTCAACCAGTACAAGACGGTGGAATTCCGGCTTCATAACGGAACCACCAACGCGGAGAAAATCATCCCGTGGGTAATCTTTTTAATGAAACTGGTGGAGTCGGTAAAAAACGGTCTTCGCCATTCCGAAGTGGAAGCAACGCTTGAAGGAGTTTTTAAAGCGGTCGGCATGATTGATTCGGCGATAACTCCGATACAGCGCGCAAGGGAATTTCTGGCCGAAAGGTACGAGCGTTTTCAGCAACTAAGAGAAGACTTGGAGGACACTTCAGCAACGCCAACGCCGATCAACCTGGAGCGGATTGATGACATTTTATCCAGGCGGCCGGAATTACTTGACGACGTGCGAAGGAACTACGAGGTAAGGCAATCCCTTCAAAACAGCGCGCCCGCTTTAGCGGCAAACTCGATTCGCAACATTCGGCATCTCAGGGCGTCAAGGCATATGTGGACGGATATGGAAAATCATGTGCCGGATATCGACGCGGCAACTTACACCATTCCGGGAATCAGCAACTCCAGTTTTACCTTAACAAGGGAAGGTGACAATCGCGTTGAATTAAGTGACAAACTAACATGCCGATGCGCGGCCTTTAGAAGAGGGAACTTTTGTCTCCACTCCATAAACCTTGCCCAGCATCTTTTTAGGAAAATTCTGGACAGGGACTACCCGCTTCCCGCAAACCACATGGATTACATACGACAAGGAGGTGATTAAATGTGTGGCATCTTCGGATTTGCAGGCAGTGGTAGTGAAGATTGGAGAGCCGCTCTTTTATTGCAGGAGCTTGCAAAAAAGGACGAGGTACGCGGCAGGCACAGCACCGGACTTGTTATTCAAAGCGCAAAGGGTTCGTGTTACGTAAAGAAGGATGTCGGCGATGGCGCCTCATACGTGGCTGGTGGCAACTCAACGTTTTTATTCAAGCACAAG
>BTTC01000122.1:0-6031 GCA_036244935.1 bacterium
GTAAACAGATGTTTGCTGATGTAGTATGAATAAAGGCTTTGCTTGAAGCCGGGTTCGAAAGGAGCTTTGACCCAATTGATGAACTCTCCGGTCTGCTTTGAACCTCCCAGCATTTCCATGGATACCAGCGTGTTGATCGCTCCCTTAAGTCCGTTGCCTGCATAAAATTCCACTTCTTCTCCAGACATCGTGACGGCCGTGCCGCAATGGATACTGTGACCGGTTTCTTCGCATCCTATGCCGAATTTTTTTCCGTCGTTTACGGCTTTTTGCAGTATCCACTTGTCGCCGACTTCAGTTATAAGCGGCGTAAATCCCAGCGATGCCGCGTATCGCCCCGCATTGATATCGCTTTCAACGGTATGTATAAAAAATTTTCCTCTGTACCGCTCTGGCTCGATGTGTTCCAGATATTGCGCCTGCAAAGCGGCGGTTTCATCGCCGGATAAAACGTAAACGGTATCTTCCCCTGCGGAATAGACCAGTATGTAAAACCGGTCGCCGTCTGCGTCGAAGGCCGCTCCCCAAAGCTTTGTACTGTTTTCCACATTTTCCGCCGGATTGTTTTTTCTTTTACGGCCTTCCTCGAACATTCTTTTTACCAGCTCGTGCCGAGCCATTCCCGGCTCTGCCTGCAAACTTAGGGAGTTTATTGCCCTTACGCCTTCAAGGAAGGCCACGCCGGAGTTCTCGTTGACTCTGCCGTCCGGTTCTCCGGCAACCTCTATTACTTCTCCGAAACCCGATTGCTTAAAATAATCTGCGGCGATACCCGAAAGCGCGCCTCTGGCGGGGTCCACGATCAGTATTTTGTCCATGAACGGAATTTCTATACTACTACTGCCACCATCATCATCGGGAATCCAGGAGTTCCGCCGGTCGAGATGGAAATCCATAAAAACCTTTCTGGCCGTATCCTCGATATGCAGGGGTTCATACTTTGGAGCGATATTTATAATCTCCTCGTAATCGGTATCGAATATTTTTCTTGTCAACCTCACGTCGTCTTCCGGCAGCATTTTCATGCCGTATGGCGGCTTGAATATCTTTATGCCGTTTTGATCGGCGGGGTTGTGGGAGGCGGTTATCATTATGGCTCCGGCGGATTTCCGGCATACGAGCATAAGCGCAACGCCGGGAGTTGGGATCGTTCCGAGTATGACCGGAAGGCCGCCCGCCCTTGATATGCCGGATACGGCGCGTGACGTATAAAACCGTTCCATATCGCGCGGATCCCAGCCTATCAGGATTTCCTGTCCGATTTTCATTTCACCACCGGCTATAAGGTCGGATACGTAAGCGTAACAATAAAGCTCAAAAAATTCCTCGGTCATTACGCCGCGTTCAAGGAATAGTTTCAGAGGGTGGGAATTTCCGTTAAACTCGGATGTTTTCTTTACCTGCCTACGGACGCCGTCGGTGCCCTGGATTCTTTCTACGCCGTTCACGCCACCGTAACCGACTTGGCCAGCGCACGCGGTTTGTCTATGTTGCGGTTTAACTCTATGGCTATGAAATAGGAAAACAGCTGCGCGGCCACAAGGCTTAAAATGGGAGCCACGTAGTCAGGCGCATCCGGTAGCACAAGCTCGTCTTTGAAAAATTTTGATTTTGTCAGCGAGCGCGAAGAATGAAAGGCTACCACCTTGCCGCCTCTTGCCATGATTTCTTCTACGGAACCCATGGTCAGTTTGAAAAGTTCCTTTTCCTTTTCGGATGGGATAAAAACCAGCGTGCGTACCCTGTCGTCTATCAGCGCGATGGTTCCGTGTTTTAAAAATCCGGCGGGCATACCTTCCGCATGCAGGTACGCCACTTCCTTTACCTTAAGAGCCGCTTCGAGCGCGATGGGATAGTATTTTCCACGGCCAATGAAAAGCCAGTCGAAATGGTGTGCATGTTTCTGCGCGAGGCTGCGTACGAAAGCGGAACGCTCGTTTAAAAAATCCGATATGAGTTTCGGCAGTTTTTTCAATTCGTTTATGCGCCGTTTTTTAGAAGCTACATTAAGATGGCCGGTTAGCGCCCCGGTTTCTATCGCAAGACGCATAAGGGCTATCATCTGTGATACGGCGGCCTTCGTGCTTATTACGCAAATTTCCGGCCCGGAACCCTGCAGCACCACCTTGTCCGTCAGCCTCGACATGCTGGAACCGACCACGTTAACGATTGCGGCTGTTTTGGGTCCAGCTTTCTTAGCGGCCCGCAGCGCCCGCAGGGTATCGTAGGTTTCACCGGATTGCGAAACGGCAAGAACGAAATCGCCTTTTTTTGCTGGTGCGATTTCCAGAAACTCGTCGGAACTTACTGCCGGCGCCATTATCCCCGCCTCGGAAGCAAGGCAGTACTGGCCAAGTTGTGATACATAAAAAGTTGTTCCCACCCCAGTGAGGTATGCGTTTTCGGCAGAGATCAGATTCTCGGCCAGTTCGGCGTAATCCTTTTCGTTTACCGCCATGACTTTTTTTATCGAGTCCGGCTGTTCGTGTATTTCCTTAAGCATATAGTGGGGAAAGCCGCCTTTTTTAGCCATTTCGGCATCCCACTCAAGCGTTGTTATTTTCTTTGGGACGCTGCGCGCGCCGTTTACTTTTTTTACCTCGTAACCGTCGCTGGAAATGATGGCGCATTCCCCGTCATCCATGATAATCGTATCTTTCGTATATTCTATGAAGGCGTTGAAATCCGATCCCACGTAATTTTCGTCTTTGCCCAATCCGATTATCAACGGGCTTTCATACTTGCCGCAGTATATGATTCCGGGTTTGTCGATGGTTATCATGGCAACGGCGTAGGAACCGTCCAGTTCCATGAGCGCCGCCATGAACGCGTTTTCTATGGAAGAGTTTTTCTTGCCCTTAAGCCTCTCCTCGATGAGGTGCGCTATTACCTCTGAATCGGTTTCCGAAGCAAACCTGTGCTTTTTTTTTCGCAGTACCGCTTTGAGTTCACGATAATTTGAGATTATTCCGTTGTGGACTATCGCCAGCCGTCCGCTGCAGCTGACGTGCGGATGCGCGTTTGCCTGGGTTACGCCGCCGTGGGTTGCCCAGCGCGTATGGGCGATTCCCACGTTTCCGTCAAGGGTTGTAAAAAGTTCCTTTTCCGCGACATCAGCCACGTAACCCACGTTTTTTTTAACCTGAGCGTTTTGTTCGTTCAGAACCGCCATCCCGCAGGAGTCGTATCCTCGGTATTCGAGATTCTGAATGCTGCCAAGAAGTTTTTTCGATACGTTCCGGCTTGAGACGATACCGCTTATCCCGCACATATTATCTGCCGCTTTTCGGGAACGTGTGGTGATGAGGTATGGTTGTCTGCGGCTGGATTACTGAACCTGCCTTTATATTGTGTCCGCTGCCAAGTATACATTCGTCACCGAGGAAAGCGCCCAGTTTGTTTATTTTGGTGTTAACGGATTTGTTGTTTATCATCACCTTGATATCCGAGTTGTCAATGTTGCAATTGATAGTCATGGTACCCGCGCCGATATCCACCTCCTGGCCGATTACGCTGTCGCCTACGAACGACAGCCGTCCCACGCGCGTCTTTCCGAACAAGACGCAATTTTTAAGTTCCACGCCGAACCCGACGACCGAATCCGGTCCAAGCGAAGAATATTTTCTTATTAAAACGTTGTTGCCGATATAGCTTCCCCGCCCAATGAACGTTGGACCTAGTATGACCGCCCCCGATCTTATCTCCACGCCTTCTTCTATGTGTACCGGCCCTTTTATCTTGGCATCCCTTACGCTGATTGATTGATGGATCGAGGCGGTTTGCCACGTATCCATCACCATTTTGTTTGCGGCCAGTATGTCCCACGGGTAGGCGACGTCAACCCATCCCTTTTCCATGATGGAACCTTTTATACGTCGTTCTTTCTTTACAAGCACGGCAAGCGCTTTTTTCATGTCGCCCCCGCACCCGCCTAAAATCTTGAAAAATTCGTACGGCAGCACATAGATACCGGCCAAAACGTAATTACCCATGTCCTTGCGTCCGGGTTTTTCAACGATTCGCGTTATGTTCATGGCGTTATCCAGATAGACGTTGCCCAGTGATGCGGTTTCGGGAACGAGGCATATTCCGGCGGTTGGGCCTTTGGAAGCGGCGAACGTCTGCAGTATGCCGGATATTACGTTTTCCTCGGTTACTATGTCTCCGTAAACAAGTAAAAAATGCTCGCCTGGATTAAACCTTTTTTGGGCGGCCAGAATTCCGTTACCTATTCCGCTGCTCTTTTTTTGTATGTTGTAGTTGATAGTCATGTCCATGAAGCTGCCGGTACCGAAGTAATTTTCTATTTTGTCGGCATGCGGACCGATAACAAGGTTGACTTCGCTGAAGCCGGATTCCTTCAGCATGGAAAGCGTGCGGTAAAGAATCGGCCTTCCCGCCACATGTATCATCGGTTTTGGTCTCGTTTCGGAAAACGGGGCCATGTTTCTGCCGCTGCCGGCTGCAAGAACCAATGCTTTCATTTGAATTCCCCCCTACACCGTTACGCTTTTCGCAATGTTCCGTGGACGATCAATATCTTTTTTATTATACAAGGCAAAATAATAGATAAAAAGCTGCGCCGGAACAATAGCCAGTAAAGGAGCGAGGGAATCCGGCGTTGTGGGGATAGCTATGAACTCATCGCAATGCGCCGACATTTCTTCATTGACGTCGAACCCGGCGGCAATTACACGTGCGCCTCTTGCGCGGAGTTCGTCCATATCGTTCAATATATTTTTTTTAAGCGTCCACTGGTTTGCGAAAAACATTATCGGCGTATCCTTTTCCACAAGGCTGATGGCGCCGTGTTTCATCTCGCCGCCCAGCAACGCCTCCGCGTGGATGTTCGCCACCTCTTTCATCGTGAGCGCGGCGAAATGGGCGACGGGGAACTGCAGACCCCGCCCGATGAAGAAAAAGGAACGGTTATGGGCGAACTCGCCCGCAAGCCGCCTGATACGGGTTTCGTAAGTAATCATAAGCTCCATTTGATCTGGCAGCTCCTTTATGTTTTTCAGCAGTTTTTTCTGATGTTCGTAAGAGAGGCTTTTTTTTGTGCGCGCCATACTGAAAGCCAGCAAAAGAAGGGCGGCCAGAGCCGCAGTGAAAGTTTTACTCGCCGCGACGGATACTTCCGGTCCTGCGCTTGTAATGAAAGCATCTTGTGTGAGCCGTGCGAGGGAACTGAAGGGATTGTTCGTTAATGCAAGTATATGCGCCCCGCGGCTTTGAGCGTATTTGACGGATTCAAGCGTATCCAGCGTTTCGCCTGATTGCGATATGGCGACATACAGTGTGTTTTCTTTCACAACCCTGTGCATCTGCTGGTATTCGGAAGCCACTTGCCTCGTAGCGGGGATACCGGCAACCAGCTCGCATATCCACTGACCAAGCATCGCCGCGCTGTAAGATGAACCGCTTCCGCAGAAAATCACATTGCTGATGTTTTTCGGTATGGCGCAGGGAAACTGGAAAGTGTCCGGCGACAGACTTTCGATTTTGGCTGGAACGCACGATGCAATTGTTTCTCTGACCGCGCTTGGGGATTCGACGATCTCTTTTAAAAGAAAATGCCTGTAACCCCTTTTTTCCGCCATTACCGGCGTCCAGGGTATCTTATGAGGCGTGTGATCTATATGGTTACCGTCGAAATCCAGGAAACGGACTCCCTCATGCGAAAGTACGGCCAGCTCGCCGTCGCGCAGAAAAACCATCCTGCGCGTGTGGTGTACTATTGCGGCTGCGTCCGACGCCGCTATGTATTCCCCATCCCCGAAACCTATGACCATCGGGTTGCCTTTCCTTACAACCACGAGATGATCGGGGTCCAGCATCGATACTATGCAGCAGGTTAGCCCGCCATCGAGCTGTTTCAGCGTAGCCAGAACGGATTCCGGCAAGGAGCCCGTCCAGTTCCTGTTAATGAGGTGAGGCAGAATTTCCGTATCGGTTTCCGAACGGAATTTTATGTTTTGCTTTTTTTGTTCAATAAGAGACTCTTTTATCGCGGCGGCGTTATCCAGAATGC
>BTTC01000123.1:0-5954 GCA_036244935.1 bacterium
CGGCTTTTAAAGCAGTCGCAAAGTTCACCCGTCATGGTAATGGCCGTGCAAAGTTTTTGGGAATCGGGCCGAAGGCTTTTTAAAATCGATACCAATCCGTTTGGGTGTTTCCACATTTCAAAGGGAACGATGCCGAGCCGCCGACCGCCCTTGCGGGGTAAAAAGGAAGTTTTTATGAATGCGCCGCCGATATCCAGCGTAAAGATATCCACCGTTGTTTTATACGTTCACAAGACCGCACGCGTCCCGCACGGTTTTTGAGGCGATGTTAAAACCGCACGACCGGCTGTAAACGGGATAGGATGTTGTAAGGCGCGGGTTGATCTCCACCAGCACGGGCGGAGCCGAATCGCGGTGGATAAAATCCAGGCCCCAGAAGCCACGAAGCCCCGGAATGATCCGTGTTATTTCGTCGATCATTTTTTTTATTTCATCATTACGGTCGTATTTAATCAGGCCTGAGATCTTTTTTAACCGCATTTTTGAGCCGCGATGAAAAATTTCATGGCGGCATACGCCAAGCAGCGTGCTGCCGCTTCCGGCTGTAAGAATTCCCGCGCTTAAACTTTCGCCATGAACGTAAGGCTGCACTATGAAGTTTTCGTTTAGCGTATCAAGACGTTTAAGTTCCTCGCGGTTTTCAACATAATAAACCTCTTCACAACCCGCGCCGTCTACCGGCTTTACGACGCATGGGAATTTTTTGCGGCTGCCTGCCGAATAAAGTAACTCCGTTTCGGGCATTTTTATTTTGCCGTTATTATTGTTACCGCACAAAAGCTCCGCCGTTTTCATCTTGCTGCCGCAAACTTCCACGGCTTCCGGACGGCATCCTATAAGCGTTTTGCCCTGTGCCAAAACCATCGTACTTAAATCGAGAAGGGTTCCGCCGCATTCCGGGGCGATAATCCATACCGCATCGGCGTTTGAAATTTTCGCTTCCACGGCGGTAAAAAAATCCGGCTCAGCCGCTGTTATTTCGTCCGCTTTTATTCCGTCTGGATCAAACGAGCCGTGTAGAAGGGTTGAAACATGGCCGATACCGGCCTTTGTCATATCGTTGAGCAGGGTGGACAGCATAAGCCGTCCATCACGTACAAAGGGTTCGCCGCCCTCCCCTCCCGCGCATGCGTATTCAAAGGCAAGTATTTTCACTTACTTGGGAAGCAGGCAGCATAAGCCGCACGGCTCAATCCTTCGACACGATCAGGGTGACAGACCCCACTTGCCATAGTGATCCGTGAGTTTGTCGAACGGTCGAACCACGGCAAGCTCACGGCCTCAGGATGACAACCCAGCATGATCTCTTTCCACGCCCGCCGTGCCGAGGCGCCGTATTCCACGGCTCAGCGTCTTTCGGTAAGTCTCGCGGCCTTTCCTTTTCGATCCCGCAGGAAGTACAGCTTCGCCCTTCGTATCTTGTTACGTCGAACGACCAGCACCTTCTCAACGCGGGGGGAGTGTATCGGGAAAATTCTTTCAACGCCCATACCGTACGATATCTTTCGGACGGTGAACGTTTCCCTTGTGCCGGAACCTTTTTTGCGGATCACTACTCCCTCGATCACCTGTATCCGCTCCTTTTCGCCTTCCACGATACGCATATGCACTTTTACGGTATCGCCCACCCCGAACTGCGGCGGTTTTTTCTTGAGATAAAGTTTTTCAACTGCGTCTATCTGGTTCATACAAAGAGCCTCCTTATTAACTTCCTAGTAAACGATCCAGAATGATAGCAGATGCGGCACGTACAGGTAAATGATTAAATTCACCGCCGCCCTTTATCGGTGAAAGGCGGTAGTCGGCCCGCATGAAAAGTTCCGGAGCTATGCCGTATGCCGCGCCAAACAGGATTATCCATTCATCCGCTTCGTCCGCTATTTGAAGAAATTTATGGGGTGAAATCGAATCGTCGGCTTGCCTGGCGCTGGTTGCAAGTATCTTTACTTTTTTCGACCGTTTGCCGACGTCTTCGAGCATTGCATCCACGCTCGCAGCCGGGCACAGGATGCTAAGCGCCACGGCGCGGCTTCCATCCATTTCCTTGAGAGTTTTTTCGGTCGTCCAATGCTTTTGTATTCTCTCCACAAGCAGCCGCTGTTCTTCCACCGGCGTGATGATGTACACCTTCTGCGCCCCGTAGGTTTTTCCAATTCGCGCCATGTCGTGCACGTCAAGCGTGGTGACGGACGCCGTAATATTCCCGCCGGATTTCCCCGTAACCGGATGGTGCACAAGCGCCGTCGAAAACTTTTTTATACGGTGATGGCGCGAAGCGAATTTTGATTTTAAAAGCAGATCGGGACGCACGTCGGCGGTTTTTTCCAGAGCCTTTTCAAGCCGCCACTTCCGTATGTTTTCGTGGTGCCCCGAAAGCAGCACCTCCGGAACTTTATAATTACCAAATTCCTCCGGGCGGGTGTATTGGGGGTATTCAAGCAAAAATTCGTCAAAACTTTCGCTGTCAAGCGATTCGGCGGAACCGATTGCGCCGGGCAGTATGCGGAATACGGATTCAACCAAAGACATCGCGGCAACCTCGCCGCCGTTCAATATGTAATCGCCCATGGAAATTTCCTCGTCGACGAAATGCTCCGCAATCCTCTCGTCGATACCCTCGTACCTCCCGCAAACCAGTATTATGCGGTCAAGCCTTGCGAGTTCTTTAACGCGCTTTTGATTTAGCGGTTTCCCGCGCGGCGTAAACAGGACGGTTTTTGCCCGGCTTTCCTTTTTAAGTTCTCCCAGAGCGTCGGCTATCGGCTGAGGCGACATCACCATTCCCGCGCCGCCGCCGAACGCGCCGCCATCCACCTTACCGTGCCTGTCCTTCGACCAACGCCTCAAGTCGTGGATGCGTATATCGACTATCTTTTTCTCTATCGCCTTCGCAAGCAGGCTGTGGGATAAAAATGAATCGAATATGGACGGGAAGATGGTCAGGACATCGATTCGCATAAATCGGCAAGACCATCGATAAGGCGGATAACCGCCTTTTTGTTTTTCACATCCACGCTGCGTATCACATCTTTTATGGCCGGTATGAGTATCTCACCGCCCTTACTTCCGGTTAGCTGCCACACGTCGTTCGCTCCCGTTTCAATTATTTTATCTATTACGCCAAGCTCTTCACCATGTTCGTCGAATACCCGGCATCCGACCAGATCGTGGTAAAAATATTCGCCTTCAGGAAGCGCGGGGAGTTTTGAACGATTTACCCAGAGTTCCTTGTTGGCGAACCTTTTCGCTTCTTCGGGGGAATCCACGCCTTCGGGCCGCAGCGCCCATGACGAGCCGATTTTTCTTGCGGAAACAATTTTCACCTTTTCGTCTTCACCGTCACCGGGATGTTCTACAAAATTTTTTAAAACCCCATCCGTTATATCCTCAGGAGACATATCATCCGGAAAGTACGGTTCGAACTTGATCTCCCCCATTATGCCGAAGGGTTTTACGAAACGGCCGCAGGCCCGCATCTCACACAACGCCTGAAACCGTCGATACGCAGCGCTGACGGTTGATTATTCGAGTATCTCCAATACGGCGCGTTTTTTTTGCTTGGACGCGGCGGCGCTAAGCAACGTGCGGATGGAACGCGCCGTGCGTCCCTGCTTTCCGATGACTTTTCCAAGGTCTTCCTGGGCTACGCGCAACTCTACAACTGTGGTCCTCTCGCCAAAAACCTCATTTACGACAACGTCTTCAGGATTATCCACAATAAACTTAACAATCGTCTCAACTAACTCTTTCATAGAGTCCCTCCATACGAACGAAAACGAGAAGGAATACCGATTCTTTACTCCCCTGCCGCGGAAATGGAAACTCCATGTTTCACAAAAAGCTGTTTGACGGTCGGGCTTAGGCATGCCCCTCTTCTAATCCATTTTTCCGCCGCTCTTTTCTTAACGTCGGTCACCTCTTTTATGGGATCGTGGGTTCCCAATATCTCAAGGAAACGCCCATCGCGGCTGAAGCGCCGATCAGCTGCGACAATCCTGTAAAAAGGTTTTTTCTTCCTCCCGTGCCGGGATAATCTTATAACAACAGCCATACTAACTCCTTGCTTTTTCCAACTGATAACACCTCGTGTACAAATTGCATGAAATACCTGCTACCCAAAACGCCCCATACCGGACATCTGATTAAAAATCGATTTTTTGCCTGTAGCTTTCATCATCTTTTTCATTTTAACAAACTGTTTCAAGAGCCTGTTAACGTCGCTTACCCGCGTACCGCTACCGCCGGCAATCCTGTTTTTCCGGCTGCCGTTTATAATCTTATATGATTTTCGTTCATTATGCGTCATTGAATTTATTATCGCCTCCAACTTCACCAACTCGGAGTCGTCGATTTGCGCTCCGGGCGGCATTTTCAATCCCGGCATCATTCCCATGATCTGGTCCAGCGGCCCCATGTTTTTTAACATTTTAAGCTGTTTAAGAAAATCATCGAAATCGAAACTGCCCGACATGAGCCGTTTGGAAAGTTTTTCCGCCTCTTTTTCGTCCGAGGCCTCCTGCGCCTTTTCTATGAGAGTGAGCACATCCCCCATTCCGAGGATTCGGGAGGCCATCCTGTCGGGATGAAACACCTCGAACTGCTCCGGCTTTTCGCCCGTGCCGGAAAATTTTACAGGGCACCCGGTAACGGATTTTATGGAAAGCGCCGCGCCGCCGCGTGCGTCGCCGTCGAGTTTGGTGAGTATTACGCCGGTTAACCGTACGCGCTCGTGGAAACTGCGCGCCACTTCCGCCGCCTGCTGGCCGGTCATTGCGTCGGCCACAAACAACACCTCGGCGGGGTTGATCTCGTTATGGATACCTTCCAGCTCCGCCATCATCTCATCATCGATCTGCAGCCGTCCGGCGGAATCCACTATCAACACGTTGGCGCCTTCGGACTCAAGGGATTCAAACGCACTGCGGCATATTTTTACAGGGTCGTTAGTACCGGACGAGTCGAAAACCGCAAAACCAAGCTGCGTACCGAGGACGGCAAGCTGTTCGCGCGCCGCGGGCCTGTGCACATCGGCTGACACCATCATCGGCGTGTAGCCTTCCTTTGACAGGTGGAGCGCCAGCTTGGCGGTGGAAGTTGTTTTACCCGAACCCTGCAGACCGGCCATTAAAATCACCGTCGGGCCGCGCTTTGCCATATCCAGATTTTTCGTCTCGTCGCCGAGAAGGTTTACAAGCTCGTCGTAAACGATTCTTACGATCTGCTGTTCGGGCTTGAGGGCTTTGTGCACATCCGAGCCAAGCGCCGTTTTCTTGACGTTTTCTATGAACTGTTTCACAACCGGAAGGCTTACGTCCGCATCGAGCAGCGCAAGACGCACCCCACGCATCGCTTCGGCAGTGTTTGCCTCCGTCAGCCGACTAAGGCCGCGTATCTTTTTCAGCGCCCCCGAAAGGCGCGATTCAAGCTGCTCAAACATAGGAAAAAAACTTATACCAGTCCGTTTTACTTATGTCAATTCACAATCGGCCCGGGGCTGCGGCGGTCATAACAAATCCAGCCGGTCCGCATGTTTCCGCAAACCGACCCGACAAGGGCAAAGACAAAGAGAACTGCGCCTGCTCCAATGTTCCAAAAAATATTGCTGATAAGTGTCAGCTTTGCTTTTCGGATTCCGCCTGATTGTATCGGACCACTTTGTACAGCTCAAGTGAAGATTCGGGATCGACTTCGGTGAAGTGAAGTCCCATCCCCTTTTTGCCCTGTTTTTCGTAACGGTAAATGACCTGGAACTTCCCCTTGATATTAATTCCTGACGGTTTGCCCGATAAAAGTTTGATTACAAAACCGCCCTCGGTACCGTTTTCCAGCGGCTTATCCGTAAAAACAAAAATCCCGCCGGTGCTTATATCAAGCGTTTCGTTATATTCGTGGGTTTGCTCGTCTACTACCAGCTTGAGGTGTACGCTGAAAGGAACGCGCGCGAGCTTCCTTTT
>BTTC01000124.1:0-5914 GCA_036244935.1 bacterium
GCCTTCAAAGAATTCGGCCAGCCTTTCACCGCTTATATAAAAAAGGATGTCGCCCAACTCCTGTCCAGAGCGCCCGTTACCGGCATGGTATAAATCCGCCGTGTCACGATACTCAGTGGAAATACAAAAACTGACCGCCGTAAGGCCAAACCGCTCTTTAAGTTCCGAGGAAGTTTTGACCAGCAGCGAGTGAAAATCGCCGCATTGCACCACCATATCGCACAGTTCGTCTATTTTTTGCCGGATGTCGGCGTTATACCTCGCGGTCTGGATGACGGCTTTCAGGTTTTTTCGCAGTACCCAGTTATCCTGACGCAAAACGCTGTTGGAAATCTTGTGGGACATAATCAAATTCTGTCTATTCATAGTAATCCTACCGATCAGTCCATCTGCTTTCGTATAAACGTGGGGATGTCGAATTCATTCGCGTAATCGCTTATGTCGGACAGCACAAGGGTTTTCTTTTTCGGCTGCGCCACGGGGATTTTCGTCACGTTTGTCTTGTCATCAGGTTTAGCCGTTTTTACGGCTTTCATTTCCACAGGCTCCGATGCCTCGGAAGCGCTGCTGAAACCGGTAGCGATGACGGTTACGATGCATTTTTCCGTGAGAGAAGGATCTATCACCGCGCCGAATATTATATTCGCGTCCGGGTGGGCGTTCTTCTGCACGACTGATGACGCTTCGTTTATTTCGAAAAGGGAAAGATCTTCGCCGCCCGTAATATTTATGAGAATTCCCTTGGCGCCTTCTATCGACGTATCTTCAAGCAGCGGCGAGTGGATGGCCTTTTGAGCCGCTTCCGCTGCCCTGTTTTCGCCCGAGGCATAACCGGAACCCATAAGGGCCTGCCCCATTTCGGACATTATCGTCTGCACGTCGGCAAAATCCAGATTCACAAGCCCCGGTACGGTAATGAGGTTTGATATTCCCTTCACCGCGTTGCAAAGCACCGTATCAGCGGTTTTGAACGCCTCAATAAGCGAGGTTGTTTTATCCACAACTCCCAGCAGTCTCTGGTTAGGAATGGTTATAAGCGTATCAACGGCGTTTTGCAGTTCCATGATGCCGTCATCCGCATGTCTCATCCGCTTGGAGCCTTCAAAGAGGAACGGCTTGGTAACAACGCCCACGGTAAGCGCCCCCATGTTCTTGGCTATGGAAGCTATCACCGGAGCCGCGCCGGTGCCCGTTCCGCCGCCCATGCCCGCCGTAACGAAAACCATATCGGAACCGTCAAGCATGGATGTAATAATCTCCATATCTTCCATCGCGGCCTTGCGCCCCACTTCCGGGTTTGCCCCGGCTCCCAGGCCTTTCGTAAGGGCATCGCCTATTTGCAGTTTCACCGGTACGGCGGAGCGCGAAAGCGCCTGCGCGTCGGTATTGCACACGATGAACTCCACGCCCTCTATATCGAAGCCCATCATTGCATTCACCGCGTTGCAACCCCCGCCGCCCACGCCGATGACCTTTATTCTTGCGCTTTTCCCGGAATCATTCGTAAAGTCGAAAAGCGGCATTTCGGATACCTCGGTCTCTTTTGTTAACATATGACTATCTCCCATAAAATAAATTTTTTATTAAAAAAATTCTTCAACCCAGCCTTTCATGCGATCCATTATGTTATTGAATAGATGTCTCCCTTTAAGCGGTTTTCTACTTCCGTTTCCATTCCTGCCTTGTTTGTGACTGAACAGCAAAAGCCCCACGGCTGTCGAGAACTGCGGCGAGTTGACCACGTCCACCAGACCGCCGACGCCTTTTGGGAATCCTCGCCTTACCGGAAGTCCGAACACGCGCTCCGCCACTTCCGGCATACCCTCCAAGATCGTGGCGCCGCCGGTTATTACAAGTCCGGATGTTATGGCGTCGAGGTATCCTGAACCCTCAAGATCACGGCTTATTATCTGGAACATTTCCTCTACGCGCGGCTCTATGATCTCGCAAAGCAGCGATCTGCCGATCTCGCGCGGTTCGCGGCCGCCCATGCTGGGCACCTCTATCAGATCATCCTGTTTTACCAGCCCGGTTGAAGCGCAGCCGTGTTTACGTTTTATCTTTTCCGCTTCCTTGTGCGGCGTCCTCAGGCCTATGGAGATGTCGTTCGTAATGTTGTCGCCGCCGACGGACATGACGGAGGTGTACTTGACGGAATCATCGGCCAGCACGACCAGATCCGAGGTGCCGCCGCCGATGTCCACCATCGCCACGCCGAGGTCGCGCTCGTCCTGATCCAGTACCGCCTCGGCGGATGCGATCTGTTCCACTATGATGTCATCCACTTCCAGTCCGGCGCGGTTTACGCATCGGACAATGTTCTGCGCCGAGGTAACGGCGCCCGTAATTATATGTATACGCGCTTCAAGGCGGACGCCGGTCATACCAAGCGGCTCCTTGATGCCGTTATGCCCGTCGATGATATAGTGCTGCGGGAGCACGTGAAGCAGTTCGCGGTCCATCGGTATGGCAACCGCTTTGGCCGCTTCGATGACTCTTTCCTTGTCGACGCTGCTTACCTCGCGGTTTTTTACGGCGATTATCCCGTGGCTGTTGAACCCCTTTATATGGCCGCCCGCAATGCCGACGTAGGCGGAATCAACCTCGACGCCGGCCATGAGTTCGGCCTCTTCCACCGCCGCCTTTACCGATTCGACGGTACTGTCTATATTGATAACCACCCCTTTCCGCAATCCCCTCGACTTGTTGGTACCTATGCCGATAATGTTGAGAGCGTTGTCATCGCCCACCTCCGCAATTACGCAGCAGATTTTTGTTGTGCCTATGTCCAGGCCAACAACCGTTTTTTTGTCTTTTCTGGCCATACGCTACCCCTTTTTATTAAATAATTTTCCACGCCTGTTACTGCCTACGCCGCTGACTACAACCTGATCCTCGAATGAAAGATTAATTACGCCGAACCCGGCGCTCGTATCCGAAAGAATCTTTCGGACCGTGAGGTATTCAATAAATTTCTCTTCCCATTCGTCCCTGTCCGCCCCTAAATATAAAATCGTCCCTGTTTTTGCGGTCCGCGCGGTTATACCGTCCAGATTGCTTACGTCGATAAACGCAACCGGATCGGAGTAAACGCGGTCGTTTGAAAAAATCGCGCTCAGGCGGAATGCGTAGTCCAGACGACGGCCGTCGATACGCTCACCTGGGCTTATGACATTTTCTGAAAGACCGGAAATAACCAGACGCTTCCCTGAATCCGCAGTTTCCTCCAAAACGACGCCCTGGCGGTCTATCAGGTAAAACTGCCCGGAACCGGACGCCACGACAGCCGCCGGCGTACGCTCCACAACATCCACCACAAGCGCGTCCGGCAGCCTGCGGCGTATGGAAACGGACTCAACCCATGGATTACCCGCAAGGTACTCCGTGGCCGATCTGATATCGCAGGTGAATATGCCGCCGGAAAGAAGCGGTTTTATAACCAGCATCAGCTTTTCGCGCGATAGGGTTTCAATACCGTTCAGAACCACTGTTTTAATCTGGAAATAGGGATGCGTTACGGTCGTTTCGTACAGCCGAGGCGCCGCGGCGAACGCCAGCGCCAATGGAAGTAACAAAACAATCAATTTTACCAAACGCGCCGCCCGGAAACGTTTTGAAGTTTTCTTTATGGTCAAGTACTTGTACCCGGTGCGCGGCGTTACGCGCCCGCGTCTCCTTAATAAAGCCGCCGCGGTCGTCATAAATGAAACCTCCCCGCAAATTTTATCTCCCTTTGAAACTTTATATTTGTTTTTTCGACCGCTTCCGACTCCAGTTTTTCGATAAGCTCCGCAACCTGTTTTGCAGTTGCTTTTCCTCTGTTGACGATGAAGTTCGCATGAATCCCGCTTACCTGCGCCTCCCCTATCCGCATTCCTTTAAACCCCATGTCTTCAATAATTTTTCCGGCGAATTTTCCCGGCGGATTTTTGAATATCGACCCGGCGGATGGATTATCCAGCGGCTGTTTTTTTTGTCTTTGTTCAAAAATTTCTTTCATCCGGCTGTAAATGGCATCCTTGTCACCGGTTTCAAGCCTGAAGGTTGCGGATACGACTACCGCTCCTTCCGGCAGATTGTTTGATCGATAGGCAAGTCCCAGTTTTTCCACGCCAAATTTTTTAAAGCGCCCCTTTATCAGAAGACGCGCGCTTTCAAGCGTGTTCCTGACTTCACCGCCGAAGCCGCCGGCGTTCATAACAACCGCGCCGCCGACCGTACCGGGGATTCCAAAAGCAAACTCGAGACCTCTCAGGCCCATGCGCCGAACCCTGCGCGCAAGGGCGGTCAAACCAAGCCCCGCCTGAGCGGTTACAAGTGAAATTTCGTCGCTTGTTTTTTTATGGCTGATACTATTCAAACGTTTAAGGGAAATCACCGTATCCAACCCCTCATCGGAAACCAGCAGGTTTGAACCGCCGCCGAGTATAAACGCATCTGGATATTCGTCTAACAGCGAGGCGAGTTCCCGCTCGCTTTCCGGCAGGAGAAAAAGCCGCGCCGGTCCGCCTATCCTGAAGGTCGTGTGCCTGTACATCGGTTCGTCATTTTTAATGAGCGTCATTTTTTATTTTTTACAAAAATTTCGCCGTGACGGTAAACGTCGCCCGCTCCCAGCGTAAGCAGGACGTCGCCCGGTTTCGTGTTATCGTTTATCCATTGCGGGATTTCATCGTTCGATTCGAGTAGGTGAACGTTCTTCTGCCCCGATGCGCGCACGCCGTCGAAGATCAGCCGGCTGCCTACACCCTCTATCGGTTTTTCTCCTGCCGCGTACAACGGAGCAATCGCCAAAACATCCGTATCCCTGAAGGCCGTAAAAAATTCTTCCAAACAGTCGCGGGTACGGGAATACCGGTGCGGCTGGAACAGCGTTACGATCCGCCGACCTTCGAATCCGCATTTCATGCTGTTTATGGTCAACCTTACTTCGTTTGGGTGGTGGCCGTAGTCGTCGATGACGGTTACGCCGTTCCTTTCGCCCTTGTTTTCCGATCTGCGAACTATTCCGCCGAAGCTGCCGAGAGCCTTCACAGACGTATCAAAATCAACGTCCAGCAAAGCCGCCGTCTGGATGGCGGCAAGCCCGTTAAGCGCGTTGTGCCGTCCCGGCAGGCGCAGTTCCACCCTTCCAAGCAGCCCATGGCCGTTTGAAACGTTGAAGGAGCAGCTCAGCCCTTCCGCCCGAAAATCGCCGCCGGTAAGATCGCATCCTTCGGAGAACCCGTACGTCAGGTACTTCTTGTTCATTTTCGGAGCGAAGGAGCGCAGCACCGGGTCGTCGCCGCATACTATGGTGGCGCCGAAAAACGGGACGTTATTGCAAAACTTCAGAAAGGAAGATTCTATGTTTTCACGCGTCTTGTAATAATCAAGGTGCTCGGCGTCTATGGACGTCACCACCGCTATGGTCGGGTTCAGCGTAAGGAACGATCCGTCGCTTTCGTCCGCCTCCGCAACGAGGAACCGCCCGGAACCGAGTTTCGCGCCGGATTCAAACCGTTTGACCCGTCCGCCGATTATCACAGTGGGGTCAAGTCCCGCTTCCGTCAAGATCGCCGCCAGCAGGGTGGAGGTTGTAGTCTTACCGTGCGCTCCCGCCACCGCTATCCCCTCTTTCATCCTCATGAGTTCGGCAAGCATCTCCGCGCGCGGTATTACCGGTATTTTCTTCGCCCGCGCCGCAAACAGTTCGGGATTATCGCTGCGGACCGCCGACGACACCACCAGCACCTCGGCATCGCCTATGTTTTCGGGCGCATGCCCGGTGAAAACTTTTGCGCCCAGTTTTTCAAGCCGGTCAAGCGTATCGGAGCGTGAGATATCGGACCCCTGCACATCGTGTCCCAGGTTAAGGAGTATTTCCGCTATGCCGCTCATGCCGGAGCCGCCGATACCTACGAAGTGTATCTTG